>CAINHS010000014.1 GCA_903848955.1 uncultured beta proteobacterium | reverse complement strand
GCATGGTTCTTGTCTGCCTCTGCGGGACCTCGGCGCCTCCGCGCCTCTGCGGTGGATTTTTCTCCTCAGGCCAGAAACTCGTCCCATGCGCCGGGCGCGCGCGGCGGCAGCGGCTCATAGCCGGGCAAGGCGATCAGGCGCTGGCGGAAGGTGTTGCCGTGCAGTCGCGCCAGGAACTGCCGGCCTTCCAGGCTGGCCGCCGTGGCGGCGAGCATGGCAAAGCCGTAGCGCTCCCAGACCACCGGGACAAAGCCAAGGTCATAGCGCATCGCCGCCGCCTCGATGCCGAAGCCGACGTCGGCCTGCCCGGCGGCCACCGTGGCGGCGATGGCTTCGTGGGTGAATTCCTCGTGGGCGTAGCCGTCGATGCTTGCCGGCTGCAGGCCGTTGGCCGCCAGCAACTGGTCGATCAGGCTGCGCGTGCCCGAGCCGCGCTGACGGTTCACCATGCGCAGACCGCGGCGGGAAGCATCGGCCAGGGTTTGCAGGCGATGCGGATTGCCGCGCGCCACGATCAATCCCTGGCGACGGCGCATCAGCGGCATGCAGGCGTGCAGTTGCGGCTTCAGCCAGCGTCCGAGCCAGTTCGCCACCTGCCCCGCACTCCAGATTTCCGGCACATGAAAGCCGACGACATCACACTCGTCGCGCCCCAGACTCGACAGTGCTTCTTCGCTGCCACGCCAGAACAGATCGAAACTGATGCGGCGGCCATGTTCGATCCAGTCGGCCAACGCCAGATCGTGGCTCGCGGCCAGCCGCAGCCGTTCCGGAACGGCCCGCACCACGGGCGCCAGCAAGTCCTCCAGCCGGCGCTGCCATGGCGCGTGCACCGCGTCCAGTGCCAGATGGGCGGCGGCATCGAGTTGCACCAGCGAGGCGCCAAAGTCGGTCAGCCGCGTTCCCCGGCCGCGTTCCATGTTCACCAGCGCCGCCCCCATGGCCTGCTCGCAGTCGCGAAGCAAGCCCCAAGCCGAGCGGTAGGACATGCCGGCCTGCTTCGCCGCGTTGCCCAAAGCCCCCTCGGCCACAAGCGCAGTGAGCAAAGCGAGCAGGCGGCTGGTGTCGACATCCCCCAGCAGAGGGCCGAAATCCCAGGCCCAGCGCAAACGGGGCAGCGAAACTTTCGATTTATGAATTCTTGTTGCAGCGGGCGACATATATGATCCTTTGTCTGCATAGCTTACGCTTGCCGGCCCATATGTAGAGCGCTGCATAGATAGCAAGTGCGGACATGCACGAGTTCAACCAACCCCTGATCACCGCCTGGCAGCTTGTCGCCGGAGCCGATGCCCGCCTCGCCGACATCGTCTTCCTCAGCCTGCGCGTGAGCCTGTCCGCCACACTGATTGCGTGTGTGGCAGGCATGCCGATGGGCGCACTGCTGGCGGTGGGTCGCTTTCCGGGGCGGCGCGTGCTGATCGTGCTGTTCAACGGCCTCATGGGTCTGCCGCCGGTGGTGGTCGGCCTGTTGGTGTATCTGCTGCTTTCCCGGGCCGGTCCGCTGGGTCGCTTCGGCCTGCTGTTCTCTCCCTCCGCCATGATCATCGCGCAGGCCATTCTGGTCACGCCGATTGTCGCGGCGCTGACCCGACAGGTGATTGCCGATGCCTGGAGCGAGTACCGCGAGCAATTGCGCTCGCTGGGCGCCGGGCGCACCCGGGCCGCGGCGACACTGTTGTGGGACGGCCGCTTTTCGCTGACGACGGCGGCTCTCGCCGGGTTCGGGCGCGCCATCGCCGAAGTCGGCGCGGTGATGATCGTCGGTGGCAACATCGACGGCGTGACCCGCGTCATGACGACCACCATCGCCCTGGAAACCAGCAAGGGCGACCTGCCGCTGGCATTGGCGCTGGGCTTCATACTCATCGCCCTGGTGCTGGCGATCAATGCCCTGGCCTATGCGCTGCGCGGCTGGGCGCAGAGGAAGTGGGGCTGAGCATGGGCGCCTGGCTTGCAATCGATCATCTTGGCCTGACCGAGGGAGGTACGAACATCATCGACGACGTTTCGCTGACGCTCGCGGCGCAGCGTACCGTCATCCTCGGCCCCAACGGCGCCGGCAAAAGCACGCTGCTGCGCCTGATCCACGGCCTGCTCCATCCCGGCAGCGGCAGAATGCACTGGCCCGGGGTGCTGACCCAGGCCATGGTCTTCCAGCGGCCGGTGATGCTGCGCACCACGGCACTGGCCAACGTGATCTACGGCCTCAAGCTGAAGGGTCACACGGCCGCCGAAAGCGAGCAGCGCGCAAGGCAGGCGCTGGCGCGTGTCGGGCTGGAGCAGCTGGCACAGCGTCCGGCACGGCTGCTGTCGGGCGGCGAGCAACAACGCGTGGCGCTGGCCCGTGCCTGGGCGCTCGAACCGCAACTGCTGATCCTGGATGAGCCGACCGCCAGCCTCGATCCGGCGAGCAGTCGCGAAGTGGAACGCATCATCACCGACATCGCCGCCGGCGCCCGCATCCTGATGACCACCCACAACCTGGGCCAGGCGCGACGCCTCGCCGAGGAAATCGTTTTCATCGACCGCGGCCGGGTTGTCGAACAGACGCCGGTCGGGCAGTTTTTCTGTTTGCCGCAGACCGGAGCGGCGCAACGCTTTCTCAAGGAGGAAATCCCATGATCTCACGCCGCCTGTTCTGTTCCGCCCTCGCCGCCGCTAGCGTGCTTGCCGCCACGGCAAGCACGGCCGAGGAGCGCTACATCACCGTCTCATCAACCACCTCGACCGAGCAGTCGGGCCTTTTCGGCCACCTCTTGCCGGCCTTCGAAAAGACCAGTGGCATCAAGGTGCGCGTGGTCGCGCTGGGCACCGGCCAGGCGCTGGACATGGCGCGGCGCGGCGATGCCGACGTCGTATTCGTGCATGACAGGGCGGCCGAGGAAAAATTCGTCGCCGAGGGCTTCGGTCTCAAGCGCCAGGAAGTCATGTACAACGACTTCATCGTCGCCGGCCCCAAGGCCGACCCGGCCAAGGCCACGGGCAAGGACATTCTCGAAGGCCTGCGCCGCATCGAGGCGGCAAAGGCGCCCTTCGTCTCGCGCGGCGACAAGAGCGGCACGCACGCGGCGGAACTGCGCTACTGGAAGGCCGCCGGCGTCGATCTCGACGCAAAGAAAGGCGCCTGGTATCGCGATACCGGCTCCGGCATGGGACCGGCGCTCAACACCGCCGCCTCGATGAACGCCTACATCCTCGCCGACCGCGGCACCTGGCTGTCGTTCAAGAATCGCGGCGACCTCGGCATCATCGTCGAAGGTGATACGAAGCTGTTCAATCAGTACGGCGTCATCCTGGTCAACCCGGCCAAGCACCCCCACGTCAAGCAGGCCGACGGCCAGAAGTTCATCGACTGGGTGGTCTCCGACGCCGGCCAGAAGACCATCGCCGAGTACAAGATCGGCGGCGAACAGTTGTTCTTCCCCAATGCCCAGCGCTGACAGGGGAAGCCTCATGCGTCGCTCATTTCTGAAACTCGTCGTGCTCGCCGGCGCCGTTGCAACTGCGGGTCTGGTCCTCCCCGTGCTCGCCGCAGACGAAACCGGCGCCACCTACGGCGCCGGCAAGAACAGCTTTTCGCTCGCCACCGGCAGCCCCGGCGAACTGGGACTGCTCAGACTCCTGGCCGAGGAATTCGCCAGGCGCGCAGATGCCCGCATGGTATGGGTCAAGGCCGGCACCGGCACTTCGTTGAAGTTGCTGCAGGAGAAGAAGGTCGACATGGTGATGGTGCACGCACCGGCCCAGGTCGACAAGGCGATCAAGGACGGCTGGGCTGCCGGCAAGACCCTGATAGGCTCCAACGAGTTCTATATCGTCGGGCCGAAGTCCGACCCGGCCGGCATCGGTCAGGCCACCGGCGCCGCCGACGCCTACCAGCGCATCGCCAGGGCCGGCGCCCGCTTCGTTTCGCGCGGCGACAACTCAGGCACGCACCAGAAGGAAATGCAGGTCTGGCAGAAGGCGGGCATAGAACCAGCCGGTGCCTGGTACATCGTCACCAAAGACTTCATGACCGCCAGCCTAAAGCGGGCCAACGCCGAGGGCGCCTACTTCATGAGCGACTCCTCGACCTGGATCATGGAAAAGGGCGTGGCACCCGACCTGGTGATCCTCTTTCGCGGCGACAAGTTCCTGGTCAATACCTACCACGCCCTGACCGCGCCGCCTGGCGCCTCAGCGGAGCGGGACACTGCAGAGAAATTCGTCGCCTTCGTCGCCTCTCCCGATGGCCAGAAAATCATCGCCGCCTACGGCCGCGACCGCTTCGGCGAGGCTCTTTACAACGACGAGGCCTACGCCCGGCAGTTTGACCATTGAGCGGATGGCGGCCGCGTCCCGGTGCCGTGCGGGACGCGGCGGCTTTGCTAGAAAGCCAGGCTGGCCGAGACACCGGTGAGCCAGTTGCGTCCCGGCATGGGTTCGAAGTAACGCTTGTTGCCTTCGTTGACGATCACCGACCCGGAAGCCCGGCGGTCACCCATGTTATCGACTCGCAGGAATTCCTTGAACTGCCAGCCGCCGGATTTTTGTTCAAAGCCAAAACGCAGGTTGGCGGTGTTATTGGCTTCTGCGGCATCGCTGTTGGCATCATCCACCCATATCTTGCTTACGCCGCGCAACTCGAGTGCCACGTTGAAGCCGCTCGGGCGATGCTTCCAGGACACCTCGGCGCTCACCGTCGACCGCGGGATGCCGGGAATGAACTTGCCGGCGAGAATGGTCGAGCCCGCCACGGTGTCGCTGTAACGTGCGGTCAAGTTGGTGTAGGCCAACGCCAGGCCGAGACCGTTGCTCCAGCCGGCCGACAGCCCGGCCTCAAGGCCCGAGCGCCGGGTGCGGCCGCCATTGCGGTAAGTGGTGCGGCCGTTGAGGCTGGTGTCGACGACGATCTCGTTTTCGGTATGCACTTCGAATAATGCCAGGTTCAAGCTTGCATTCTTTCCCAGCATGGCCTTGATGCCGCATTCAAGATTCTCGCTGGTCGCTGCCTGCACCGCCAGATTCATTCCCGAACCGCTTGTCCGGTAGGCCAGTTCTGTCATGCTGGGCGTCTCGAAGCCCTTGCCATAGGTCGCATAGACGTTCATTGATTCGTTGGCGTGCCAGGTCGCCCCCATCACCGGTGTGACATCCGAGAACTTGACCGCGCCGCTGTCATCAAGATTGGCGCCGACAATATACTTGTCCTTTGACGCCAGACTCACCGTATTGCGACGCAGGCCAGCCATCAGCATCCATTCAGTTCCCGGCTCCCATTGCGCCTGCAGATACTGATCGAAGTTATAGAGAGTATTGTCCTCGTCACGACGAAGGGCGCCTTGCACCCCCAGCTGCGTTCCGATGAAGTTCTGGTAGCCTGTGCGCGCCTCGTCGAGGTTGTCGTAGTTGAGGCCGGCGGTAATGGTGAGCGGACCGCCGGCGACCTTTGCCGTGTGCGTCCAGTGCAGGTCGATACCCCAGTATTCACGCGCCAGCGCCGCGACGCCGCCGGGATGAGTAGCGGCTGCCTGCGTCGCCGCAGGAATCGACTGAAACGTTATGTTCTTGCGGTGGCCCAGATAAACCGCCGAATTCAAGGTATCGGAACCGCCGAAGCGCTTCTCGAAGGCGAGTCCGAGTTGCTGCTGGTCGGAACTCTTGCGCGTGTTGTAAGTGTAGGCGCTGGCCAAGGCCTGCTTCGGATTCGTCTCATAGCTGAGACGATCGAGCCCCATCGGATCCTGCAGATCGGGCATATCCACGGCATTGAACACCAGGGTCAAAGTCGAGTCTGTATCCGGACGCCAGCGCAGCTTGCTGTTCACCAGATTGCGCTCACCGGCACTATGGTCGCGATAACCGTGCGTGCGGTAGGAGGTTGCGTCGGCGACGTAGTTGAGGGTGCCATTGTCGCCGCTGACTTTTGTACCGATTCGCTGGCTGTCAAAGCTGCCGGCCGCAACGGATGGCGTGATCTGCACGCCGGGTGAGCCATCCTCCGTGAACACGGAAATCACGCCGCCGGACGAACTGCCGTAGAGCACCGAGAACGGTCCGCGCAGAACTTCCACGCGGGCTGCCGAGCCGAGATCGAAGTGCGAAACCTGACCCTGCCCGTCCGGCATCGTCGCCGGAATGCCATCGGAGTACAGCCGCAGGCCGCGCACGCCAAAGCCGGCGCGTGCGCCAAAGCCGCGTGATGAAATCTGCGTATCTCCGGCGAGGTAGTTGCGGTTATTGACCACGATGCCGGGAATGCGGGCCATCGACTCGGACAGGTTCATCTGCAGGCGTCCATCCTGAATTTGATCCTGGTTCAGGCTGTCGATGGAGACCGGCAGATCGAAGCTCGATCGCTCGCCGCGTGTGGCGGTGACCACCACCGGTGCCATCTGGAACACGGTATCGGCGGCAAGCGCCGCAGGTACGATTGCATTGGCAGCAAGGGCAACGAGCAAGGCATGGTTGCGACGGCGAAAAAACGGAAAGGCATCATGCATGGAAGGTTCCCCGATGGCGATTGGCAGTGAGACCCGATTGTCGCCGCCACACGGCGGCGGCGTAAGAGCAAAATCGCGCGGTCTCATCTAATGATTATCATGATTAGAATCCGCGATCGACATGGCTGAAGTACTATTCCCGCAGCGGACAACTGCAGGACATTTTTCAATGCCATCGATGGCCTTCAATTGTATTTGTGCCTGAGACATGCGGCGTTGCGGAAATGACGGGGGCGGATCGCCCTTGCGGAGGATGGCGAGGGGCTCACGCTCTGACCGGCCCTGCCGTCTGCATCGCCCCGTGACGCGGATGCCGCGCCTCATGCGCTTCGGGTTCTGGCTGACGGGTTAAAAATCCATCGGGAACCTTCGGACCGACATACATGGAGAAAGAATGAGTATCTGTTGGAGACGCACCCTATCTATCCTTCCAGTGCTCTGGCTTGTCCTGCTGCCCGCTGCTTCAGCGGCCGCCGAAGCGGTGACGATCCGCGTCGGCATACTCCAGTACGGCACCGCCAACTGGGAACTGGACGTCATGGAGCGCAAGGGCTTCGCCGCTGCCGAAGGCGTGCGGCTGAAACTCGTACCCCTGGCACTGAAGGACGCGGCCAATATCGCCATCCAGGGCGGCGCCGTGGATGTCATCGTTACCGACTGGATCTGGGTCGCCCGTCAGCGTGCCGAAGGGCGCGACTATACCTTCGCCGCCTATTCACGTGCCGTAGGCGGCGTGATGGTGCGACCGGATGCGGGAGCACGGTCGATCGCGGACTTGCGCGGCAAACGACTCGGTGTCGGCGGCGGCCCGCTGGACAAGAGCTGGCTGCTGTTGCGCGCCTATGCGCGCAAGACCCAGGGCGAAGACGCCGCCACCTTGTTCAAGCCCGATTTTGCCGCGCCGCCCTTGCTCAATGCGCTGATGCTCAAAGGCGAGATTCCCGCCGCGCTCACCGCCTGGAATTTTGCCGCGCGCCTGCGGGCGGCCGGCATGAAGGAAATCCTGAACCTGGATGAAATGCTCAAGGGGCTTGGCGTCGAGGGCGAACTTCCCATGCTGGGCTGGGTATTCAGCGAAGCCTGGGCAGAGCGCAATCGCCCCGCCGTCGAAGGATTCCTGCGCGCTTCGGACAAGGCCAAGAAACTCATGCGCGAATCCGATGCCGTCTGGGATGAATTGCAGCCGTTGACGAAGGCCGAGGATGCCGCGACGCGCGCAGCGCTTCGCGACGGGTTTCGTGCGGGCATTCCCGACGCGGACAGCAGGAACAACGAGGCCGTCGCCCGCAAGGTGCTGAAAATCCTGTCGGAAGAAGGCGGTACGGCGCTGGTCGGCACCGCGTCATCCCTGCCCGCCGGCACTTTCTGGCGCGCCGGCACAAACCGTTGAACGATGGCCGCGACTACGCCGGCAATTCCGCCGTATCCGGCAGCCCGCCGCCGCTTCGCCGATCAACAATGAATTTCGTCCTGCCGCGCGAAGAAGCCACGCTGCGCGTGATTTCACTGCTGGCGTTTGTGGCGCTCTGGCAATTCGCCGCGTGGTCCATGCAGAGCCAGACGCTGCCGACGCCGGCGGTAATTTGCACGCGGGTTTACGAGGAACTGCTGTCATGGGTGCTGCCGCGCCACCTCGGCATCACGCTGGGCCGGGTGGTGATCAGCTTCCTGCTGGCAATGCTCATCGGCACAATCATCGGCGTCGCCATGGGCCGTTCGCGGAAACTGGATCTGCTGCTCGACGGCTGGCTGATTCTGGGACTCAACATCCCGGCACTGGTCACCATCATCCTCTGCTACGTCTGGTTCGGCCTCAACGACGCCACCGCCATCCTGGCGGTGGCGATCAACAAGATTCCGACCGTGGTGGTCACCGTCAGGGAGGGCGCACGGGCGGTGGACCGCGATCTGCTTCAGGTGGCCAAAGCCTACCGGCTGTCGTTCTGGACCACGCTGTCGCGCGTTTTCCTGCCACAGCTCTACCCCTACTTCATGGTCGGCGCGCGCTCAGGCCTGTCACTCATCTGGAAAATCGTCCTGGTGGTTGAACTGCTCGGCCGCAGCGACGGCATCGGCTTTCAGCTCAACATGTTTTTCCAGATGTTCGACATCGCCGGGATACTGGCGTACACGCTGGTTTTTGCGGCCATCGTGATGCTGGTCGAAGTCGCCGCGCTGCGACCGCTGGAGCGCCGGCTTACCCGCTGGCGGAACTGACATGCTCGAAGTCGAGATCAACCGCAAGAGCTACCCGGACCGCGGCGGACAGGTCCACATTGCGCTGTCCGGTTTGAGTTTCCGGGCAAGGCGGGGCGAACTTGTTTGCATCGTCGGTCCGTCCGGCTGCGGCAAGAGCACCTTGCTGAACGTCGTCGGCGGACTGGACCACGACGTCGACGGCGGCGTCACCATGGGCGGCGTGGTGCCGGAGCACAGCATCGGCTTCATGTTTCAGGAGCCGCGCCTGATGCCATGGCTGACAGTGCTGGACAACGTAATGCTGGTCGCCGGGCACACGGCCGACGACCGGCGGCGCGCCCGGGAACTGCTCACGGCGATGGAACTGGGTGACGTGCTGCACGCCTATCCCGGCAGTCTTTCCGGCGGAATGCAGCGCCGGGTTGCCCTCGCCCGCGCCTTCGTCATTGATCCGGTTCTGCTGCTCATGGACGAGCCTTTCGTCTCGCTCGATGCGCCGACCGCCAATCGCCTGCGGAACATGCTGATCACACTCTGGCAGCGCTGCAACACGACGGTACTGTTCGTCACCCACGACCTGCGCGAAGCGCTTAGCCTGGGCGACAGAGTCTGCTTTCTATCCGGCGCGCCCGGCCAACTGGTGCTCGATCTTCCGGTCAAACTGCCGCGTCCGCGTTCGGCCGATGACCCGGCCGTTCTCGCGCTGCAGAGCGAACTGCTGCAAGAGCATCCCGAACTGCTGGCCGGCCTGGCGTCGGGCAAAGACACCGGGGAGAACGACAATGCCTGACAACAGAGTCAATCCCGGCCCCCTGCTTGACCTTCGCGATGTGCGCAAGTCGTATGGCGCCCGCGTCGCCCTCGACGGCATCAACCTGAGTGTCGCAGCGGGCGAGTTCGTCGCCCTGCTGGGCCCGAATGGCGCCGGCAAAACCACCCTGTTTCAACTCCTCACCGGCCTGTTCAATGCCGATGCGGGAAACCTGCAGGTTTGCGGTCATGACATCGGCCGCAATCCGGTGGCCGCACTGGCGCAGATCGGCGTCGTCTTCCAGCAGATGACGCTGGACATGGATCTGACGGTCGAGGCCAACCTGCGCTTTCATGCCCGCCTCCACGGCCTCGGCGGACAACACGCGCGAATGCGCATCGAGGACGCATTGCAGCGCCTCGGTCTGAGCCCCCGCGCCGGTGATCCGGTGCGCGAACTCAGCGGCGGCAACCGGCGCAAGGTCGAACTGGCGCGTGCCCTGGTGCATGAACCCGCCCTGTTCCTGATGGACGAGGCCACCGTCGGCCTCGATCCGGCGGCGCGGCGACAACTGCTGGATGAAGTTCTCGGCTTGCGCTCGCGCGGCGCAGGCGTGCTCTGGGCGACGCATCTGATCGAGGAGGCGGAAAGCGCCGACCGCGTCGTCATCCTGCATCTCGGGAAAGTCCTTGCCCAGGGATCGCCGCAGGAATTGACCCGGCAACTCGGCAGCGCAAGCCTGGCCGATGCCTTCCTTCGCATGACCCGTGCCAATTCCGGTGGCTGACTTTAATGACCCGCTCCCCCTTTTCAAAGGAAATGCCATGACCCGTTCCTGTCTTGCGGCCCCCTTGCTGGCGGCCTCGATTTGTTGCGCTGTTTGCGCCGGCGGTGCGCTGGCCAAAGATACCGGTTACGTCTTCGTCAGCAGCGAAAACGACAATGCCGTAACCGTCCTCGACGGCAAGAAGTTCAGTGTCGTGAAGGTTATTTCCACCGGCAAGCGGCCGCGCGACATGCGTCTGAGTCCGGACGGAAAGTCCTTGTATGTCATGACCAGCGACAAGAACCAGGCCGATGTGATCGATATTGCCCAATTGAAAGTCACGCACAGCATTCTGGCCGGGAAGGACCCCGAGAGGTTCGTCTTCAGCGCCGACGGCAAACGCATGTATGCGACCAACGAGGATGATGCGCACGTCTCGGTGGTTGATCTGGCCAGCCGCAAGATCGTCGCCAACATCCCGGTCGGCGAGGAGCCGGAGGGCATCCGGCTGAGCCCGGACGGGAAGCGCCTGTATGTTGCGTCCGAAGTGGCCAACATGACGCACGTCATCGACACCCAGACCAACAAGGTCATTGCCAATGTCATGGTCGGCAACCGCCCGCGGCGTCTGGCGCTGAATCCCGACGGCAGTGAGATCTGGGTTACGAATGAACTGGGCGGCTCGGTCAGCATCATTGACGGCACCAAAAACACCGTCAAGGCGACGGTCGAATTTCAGCCCAAGGGTTTCCGCAAGGAGGAAGTCACGCCGGTCGGCATCATCATGACGCGCGACGGCAAGACCGCCTATGTGACATTGGGGCACGCCAACCACGTCGCGGTAGTCGATGTCGCCGGGCGCAAGGTGCTGGACTATATTCTGGTCGGACAGCGGCCCTGGGGCATAACGCTCAACCGCGCCGAGAACCGGCTGTTCGTGGTCAATGGCCGCTCCGACGATATGTCGATCATTGACACGGCGACGCGCAAGGTGCTGCAGTCGGTGCCGGTGGGTCGGGTTCCCTACGGCGCGGTGATCGATGACTGATGAGTGCCCGCCAATGACCCGGCACAAGATCATTCGCCACCTGCTCGCCCTGATCGTGTTGGCGTTGGCGGCGCCATCGGGATGGGCGGCAACGCTCAAGATTGCCTATCTGGAAATCGAAAACGATGCCCGTTACGACGAGGCACGCATGTATTTCGGCAACCTGATGCAACCGCTCGGGCAGCCGTTTTCGGGTGCCGAGGTTGCCGTGCGCGAAAGCGCTTTTGCAGGGAAGACCGTAGGCATCGATTTCGCGCTGCAGCGCGTGAAGCGCGCCGACAGCAAAGGCCTGCTCGAATCAGTCATGAAGCTGCACAAGGAGGGCGTGCGCTTTTTCCTGATCGACGCCACCGCGCCGGTCGTTGCCGAAGTCGCCAAAGCCACCCGCGGCAAGGACCTGCTGCTGTTCAATGTTTCGGCGCCCGACGATGAATTGCGCCAGGAGCAATGCCAGGCGCATTTGCTGCACACACTGCCGAACTATGCCATGACAGGCGATGCAATCGCCCAGTTTCTGGTTTCCAAAAAATGGCAGTCGATCCTGCTGCTTGAAGGCCCGCTCGGCGAAGACAAGCTGCTGTCCGGTGCCTTCGTCCGTTCGGCGAAGCGCTTCGGGCTGAAGATCGCCGACAAGCGCCCGTTCGTTCTCAGCAACGACCCGCGCCAGCGCGATCAGGGCAACGTCGCCTTGCTCAGCACGGGAGCGGAATACGATGCGGTGTTCGTCGCCGACAGCGAGGGCGAGTTCGCCCGCAGCCTTCCCTACCGGACCGTGCGCGCCCGCCCGGTGCTGGGCAGCGAAGGACTGGTGGCGACGGCGTGGCATTGGTCATGGGATCGCTATGGCGCATCGCAACTTAACGGCCGGCTGGAAAAACTGGCGGCAAGGCGCATGGCCGGGCCGGACTGGGCGGCATGGATGGCGGTCAAAGCGATCGTGGAAGCCGTCGTCCGCACCAACAACGCAGGCTTTCCAAAATTGGCCAGTTACCTGAAGAGCGAGGAGATCACCTTGGATGGCTTCAAGGGCAACCGGCTCGGCTTCCGCTCCTGGGACAACCAGTTGAGGCAGCCCATTTTGCTGGCGACCCACAACGCCGTGATCGAACAAGCGCCTATTGCCGGCTTCCTGCACCAGGCCAACAACATGGACACGCTGGGATTCGACAAGCGTGACAGTCGTTGTGCCTTTTGAACATCCTCCTGGTGCAATAAACCCATGAAACTGCAACACGCCATGCTGGCCCTGCAAGCCGTCACCAGCAGGGAAATCTCCAAATTTCTGCGCCAGGGCGGGCGGCTGGCATCCGCTCTGGTGCGTCCGCTGCTCTGGCTGGTGGTTTTCGCCGCCGGCTTCCGCAACGTTTTCGGCGTGTCGATCATCCCCCCCTACGAGACCTACATTCCCTATCAGGTGTATATCGTGCCCGGCCTGCTCGGCATGGTGTTGCTGTTCAACGGCATGCAGTCATCGCTGGCCATGGTCTATGACCGCGAGATGGGCATGATGCGGCTGCTGCTTACCGCGCCGCTGCCGCGGTCCTTTCTGCTGTTTGCCAAACTGCTGGCCGGCACCCTGCTGTCTGTCCTCCAGGCCTACGCCTTCCTCGCCGTTGCCGTGCTGTTCGACGTCGATCTGCCCTGGAGCGGCTGGATCTATGCGTTTCCGGCCATCGTTCTCGCCGGCTTGATGCTGGGTGCGCTGGGCCTGCTGCTGTCGGTCCATGTCCGCCAACTGGAGAACTTCGCCGGAACAATGAACTTCGTCATCTTCCCGATGTTCTTCCTCTCGCCCGCGCTGTATCCGCTCTGGAAGCTTGAGGAGTCCGGCGCGACCGTCATACACCTGATCGCCCGCTGGAATCCCTTCACCCATGCGATTGAGACGATCCGCTTCGCGCTGTATGGACAGTTGGCCATGAGTTCGGCAGGCATCGTGCTGGCCTGCCTGGCGCTGTTCTTTTTCCTGGCGATCCGCGGCTACGACCCGCAACGGGGTCTTTTGCAGCGCGGCGGAAAACCGGACTAGCGCAATAAAGCCGGCGCCGGGGCGCCGGCGGTCTGGCCGGCTGTCAGCCGGGTTACCCGGCGACGACCGGTTGAAACATCACCGTAAGCAGCAGCAGCAGAGCGTAGAAGCCGATCTCGGCTGTCTCGGTTGCCGGCTGGATCCGGCGCCACGCGCCATAGGCATGTACCGCAATCATGCTGACGGAAACGAAATACAGCACTTCGAAGATCACCTGCTGCCTTGCCGGGTAGAAGGCGCCGAGAAATCCCATTGCGTCGATGCCGAGTACCAGCGCGCCCAGGCAGCGGCCGAAATAGACCGTGAGATCGGTCTCGCGCGGTATCCGCCACCGCATCAGGCGCGCCCAGGCAAGCGGCACCAGGAGAAGCGGCAGGGCAAAAAACAGCGTTGTTATGCTGGCCAGAACCAGCAAGTAGGTTTGGCTGTGCGCCGAATACACTCCAAGCATTCTGCATCCTTTCCGGGTCGATGATGTACCAGTCTCGGCGGCAGCAACGCTCAAATAACAGGGCCCCGCGATCGCTTGACGGCCGCGCCAGGACAGAAGAAAACAGCTACTGCTCGCCTAGGCTGGATTTTGCCCGAAGTGCTATTGCGAAAGGATCCACTGCACAAGATTCTTGATCTGCTCCATGTCCTTGGGCGGCGAGGTCTTGATGATCTTGTGCTCCTCCTCGTGACCATCGGCGAACTTGGTCGTCTCGCCGGTGGTGATGTGCTCGATGATGCGCTTTTCGGCTTCGGGCTTGTCCTTGTATTTCTCGGCAACCTTTTTGTAGGCCGGGCCATCCTTCTCCTTGCCATCCTCGATGGTGTGGCATTTGAAGCAACTGTTCTTCTTCGCCAGAGCCAGGGCAGCTTCGCCGTCTATGGCGTAAGCCGCTGGGGCAAGCAACAGGATGGCGACGCTGGCTGCGGCAGCAGCCAGGGCGGAGCGGGCAACATTACTCATGTCTTCACCTCAATGGTTTATCGGATCGTGTATCAGCCGGTGGCGGGGGCCGCCCCAAACTGATTCGGATTTTTTGAAGCAAGAAATCAGCCAAACAATTGGCGCTTGCGCGTACCGCGATTCATGGAAACAAACCGGGTTGCAGCTAATCCCATTGATACCTGAGGCCCACCCACGCCCCGCGCGGAACTCCGGGACCGCGGAATTGCTCGTTGACCGGGCTGGCAGCAGCGAAAGTCCGGCCGGGGCCGGCGAAGAAATTCGCGCCGACGAGGCCGAAGTTCGCGTAGCGCCTGTCGAACAGGTTCGCCACCCGGGCGAACAGATCCAGGCCTTTGGCAAGCGCGTACCGGCCATCCAGATTCACTACCGCATAGCCCGGTATGCGGCCATTCACATCCTGGTTGTTCTCGTCGCCCCGGGCGAAGACGCTGCTGCTGTAGAGGATGTTGGTACCGAGCGAAGCCTGATCGCCGAAATCGTATTGGAGTCGCAGCTTCAGGCTGTGCTGCGGAACGCCGGTGAGCCGGCTGCCGGGTTGCACCTGAATGGCGCCATTGCCATCCGCCGTCGAATTGCCGGGTGAGTTGAGTTCGAATGGCGACTCGAAGGTGGCCTTCACGTAGCTGTAGCGGACGGATGCGGCGAACCCATTCCGCTTCGCGTTGATGCCCAGTTCCAGCCCCTGGCGGAGGGTCTTGCCGACATTCTGGAAGTATCCGGCGTTCGTCACGGCGCCGCCGGAACTGACGAACTGAATGTCGTCGGTCAGTTCCGTCCGGTAGATCGCTGCGCTCCAATGGCTATCCTTGGAAAGCTTGCCCCGAAGACCTGCCTCCAGCGTCCGCGACACAACCATCTTGAGGGGCGGGTCGGCCAGAAAGTTGTTGGGCAGTTTGCACGGCGCCGCCGGGTCGGCACAGGCGAGCTCGATCGGTGTCGGCGCCCGCATGCCCTCGTTGTAGGCGGCATAGGCAGTGAGGTGCGTGCCGGGCGTGAAATTTATCCCGGCTGCAGTATTGAAGCGGGAGAAGGTGTGCTCGCCGTTCAATTCCGGTGTAGAGCCGGTGAGATCTTCGATCTTCACCCTTGCCCGGTTATAGCGGCCGGATGCGGTGAGCGCCCACTCCTTGTTCAGGTTGAGCGTATCGGTGAAGAACACGCCGTAGTAGCGGTTGCTTGTCCCGGCGTCGGTATCCACTTCGAAAGCCGACGTGCCGACGGTTCCCCTCTGCGCCGTGAAGGCAGCCTGCTGCGAGTCCTGGCTGAACCGCGCCTTGCCCAGGTCGGCGCTGGTGCCGAAAGTGAAGCGGTTCTCGCGCTGGGCTATTTGGCCCAACACGGTCAACTGCAACCCAAGGCCATAGCTGTCCTGGTCGATCGTCGAGCGGTCGTTGGTGGCCTGCACCGGGTCGAGGACCGGATCAAAATTGCCATTGACGTTGCTGCTGAAGTTGTCGTTGCGGTACTTGCGGTAATAAAGATTGCCGCCGAGGAGGACGGCATCGGTGAGGAAGCGGCTTCCCTTGGCGGTGAGAAGCGTCAGCTTGTTGTTGTTCTTGTCCGGGAATGTATAGGGCTGACGAATGTTGTCGAGGAAGGACACGGGCAGGGTTTGAGTGCCCTGCAGGGTGTTGTCGACCAGGGTCAGGCTGAGGTCGAAATCGGTCTTCTCGTCCTGCCAGCCCACCTTGCCGAAGAACTGCCTGACCGTGCTCGGATTGTGTTCGGCCCAACCGTGATCGCTGACATGGTTGCCGGTAAAGAAATAGTCCAGACTGTCCTTCTTGCCGCCGAACTCGAACTCGACGCCCTTGCGGCCGAATGATCCAGCGTACGTTTCGATTGCACCGCCGGGATAGTCGCTGCCGCTCTTGGTGTAGAGCGCAAGCGCACCGCCGAGCGTATTCAAACCGAAAGCCGGGTTGGATCCCGGGATGAGCTGGATGCTGGAAATGGCCGATTGCGGAATCAGGTCCCAATTCACCACGTCGCCGAAGGGTTCGTTGATGCGCACGCCATCCTGAAACACTGAAATCCCCTGGGGCGTGCCCAGCACCGGAGAGGCAGAAAAGCCCCGGTAATTCACATCCGACTGGAACGGGTTGCCCTGTGCCGAGTTGATCGTGACGCCGGTAGGATTCTGTTCCAGATAATCGCCGACATTTGTCTGGCGCTGCTGGCCGAGTTCCCTGCTGGTGAATATCTGGACGTTGGCGGGAACGTCGCGTAACGGCGTTCCCAGTCCCGGAAGAGGCGACGTGCCGATAATTTCTACTGTCGGGGTTTCCAGGATTTCAGCGGGATTGGCGGCCCTGGCGGGTTGCAGCAGCAGACCGGCAATCGCTATCCCCACGGCCATGGGCAGTGCGCCATGGCGGGCGGCGGCAGGCCGCGTCAATCTGTCCTTTGGTGCATTGACCGCGCCCCGCTGCGGCGCCGAACTTGTCCCGTAAAAACTGCGCTTCTCCCTCATTGCTGCCTTCTCCTGTATGCCATCTCCGCATTATGGGCCCGGCAGGCAAGCAAGGCGCCAGCGGCAGAAACAAATCATGGAAATCATTACCCGGGGGCGGGCGCACTCACTTCAATGCGTCATCTTGCTCGGGCGAATCGTGATTGTCTTGCCCTTGCTGGCGAGCACGAGTTTCGGCACGCAGCGCGCCGCGTCGTGGTAAATGCCGACGCAGTCGAGGCACTGAAAACATTCGTCGTAGTCGATTGCGCCGCCGGGTTCGATTGCATCGTAAAGGCAAACGGCGCGACAGCGTTGGCATGGCTGACCGCAGGCTTCGATGCGCGGCAGCCAGTTCCAGCGCCGCAATTTTCCGCCGATCATCAGCGCCGCGCCCAGCGGGCAGAGAAAGCGGCAGAAAAACTTGTACACGAATGCGCCGGCCAGCAGCAGGCCGGTCGCCCATAGCAGGAACGGCAGTTCACGCTGAAAGCCGACCGTGATGGCAGTCTTGAAAGGTTCGATTTCCACCATCTTGACGGCGGCATCGGGTGCCATCGCGGCGGTGACCGCGAGCACGGCGAGGATCGCATGGCGACCGTAGGCGAGCCGTCCGGAGAGGCGCGACGGAAGTCGCAACCGAGGCAAGCGGATGGCACGGGCCAGCAGTCCGACGAACTCCTGCAAGGCGCCGAAGGGACACAACCAGCCGCAAAAAGTGGCGCGACCCCAGATCAACAGGGTAATCAGGGTAAATGCGATCAGCAGCAGGGACACCGGGTCATAAAGAAAGCTCTTCAGTCCCGCGCCGGACGCCAGTGACTTGATTGCACCGGTGATCTGTACGATTGAAAGCTGTCCCTGGGCGTACCAGCCGACGAATATCAGGGTGAAGCCGAGAAAGGCCATGCGAAACAGAAAAAGCGCGCGCGGATTTGCCGAGATTGCCCGCGGCCACAACAATACCCCGGTCAGTAACAGCAAGGCGGCGCCGATGATGACGAGTTCGGTCAGCCGCCCCTGCCAGGCCTGCAACCATTCGGGTAAGGGCTTCGGCGGGTAGTCGAAGAGTTCGGGCGGCGGGACGTAGCGCAAATCAAGCTGCTTTTGCGTCACGACGGGAAACATCTCGCCGCGGGCGCGGTTGATTGAAATCCGGAAGTTCATCGCTTGCCCCGGATCGATCCCTGCCAGCGGCGGCACGGCGAGAATCATGGCGGCATTCAGATCGGGGAATGCCGGTACTCGCGCATAGTCGCGGTTGGTGTCACGCAGTTGAACCGGCAGTTCTCCCTGCACCAGTTCAAGTCGCGGCGGCGAACTGCCCGGCACAAACGACTCGTCGACCAAGGGATAGCGGCCGCGCGTCGCGACCCAGAAAGCGGGACGGTCATCCTGCAGGTGCGACTGCAGACTCGCCCAGGCTTCATCGCCGAGGAGGTTGCGGCCGATGTTAGGCGCGTTGAGGTAAGCGACGAAGATTTCGGCGAAGAGCTCTTTGGGCTTTTGCAGGGCCTCCGCGTCGCTACCGGCGCCGTCCGTTCCGGCGAACAACTTTTCGACGTCGGCATTGCTCAGCGCCAGACGCTGCACGTAGCCGCGCCGCACCAGCGTGTCCAAGTCGAGTCGCTCGAAGGGCAGCTTCTTTGCCGAAGCCGGCGGCCCGCCCTCACCCTGACTGGCAAACCCGAGCCGGGCGCGGGCGACCACCAGCGCGGCACCCAGCACCGACTGGTTGGCGATCCGTATCGAAGCCGTGGCCTTTGTGACGCCGTCGAAGACGACGGTATTGGCTCCGCCGGCGCCGCGCTGAACACTTTGGCCGGTCGAAATCCTTATTTCCTGCCGGATGTTCTTGCCCTGGTATTGCTTGACGAACTCGGCAAAGGGCACGGGGCCAAGACCGCCGACGAACACCGGTTCGTGCTGGCGCAGCACTTCGACATCCATGAACTTGCCGCTGGAATCGATTGCCACCAGCAGATTCATCGGCGTTCCCTCGAAACCCGGAATCGGTGCCAGGTCGATCGATTCGAAGACGTAGCCGACCGGCCCGGCATCCGGCGTGAGTTCGCTGATGAGGGGCCATGCCGGAATGTCGCGCAGCTTTTCGCCGACCCGCAGGGCGCTGCCGCTGGCGCGCGCCGCGCCGACGCGCACGGCACGATCCTGGAAACGTTGTTCGATGTCGGCCTTGCTCAGTTCTCCTGCCGAAGCGCAAAAGCAGGCCAGCAATCCGAGCAGTGCCGCAAACAGTTTGCTTGTGTAACTCATCGCCCGACTTGCCGCCATGGCCTGCATTTGCGCCCGGCGACCGATGCCCGTTCCGGCGCCGGTTTGGTTCTTTGAATCGAGATCGACTGACATCCCTGCGGGTCCCTTCTCGCGACAGAAACTGGCCTCCTGTTCGCATCGCAAGTGAATTCGGGCTCAGCTTTCGCTTCGCTGTTCGAATGTTTTCGACTACCACCTGCATCTGCAAACGCCAACCGCCCCATTATGCAAGATTCAGGCCGATACGGCCTTGCTCTGGGCTGACAGAGCAGCGTATTGCTGCAACTGGAATTCGGGGGCGATGGCAGACTGCTGACGGTCCGCGTGTTAAGCTGAAGCGACCATGAGGTTCTTGACCGGCAGACGCTGTAGATGGTGCGCGAGGCAGTCCCTCTGCCGCAACTTCCGGCCCTCTTGAGCGGAAAGATTCTCAGCGTCGATGTACCTGTCGTTTTCCGGATTACTCCGTAGAATTTGATGCGGCTGACGGTCGCTCCGCGCGGCAGACGCGGTGAGGCAGTTGATACCAGCAGGCGGTTCGCTGGAATGGGATGATAGTGATCAACAGGATACGGTACGGACGCACAATGGAAAGCATGTTCTTCGGCAAGACGAAGAACGATCCGCTCGGCAATCGCAAGGCTCGCCGATGAGTCTGCGGCTAAGGCTCAATCTCCTCATCGCGGTGCTGAGCCTGGGATTTCTTGCGACCTTGACCTGGCTCCAGATCGACAGCCACCGCAGCTTGATTCAGGAGGAAATCGGAGCGTCCCACCGCGTGACCGTGCAAATGCTCAGCACGGCGGCGCAGGCCAGTTCGGTGTTCGGCCCGGCACCTTCGGTAATGCTCGGCTTCCTGCAACGCCTGGGGCCTGTACACGCCGACGAAATCCGGCTCTACTCCGCTGATGGTGTGGTTCGCTATAGCTCGCCGTCGAGCACCTTCATGGCAGGCAGACATGCCCCGGACTGGTTCGAAGCCCTGATGCGGCCCAAGCTGGAGGCGACGGTGATCGGTCTGCAGGGCGCCCGGATCGAGATCATTCCGGACGCCTCGAGCGCGATAGTTGAGGCTTGGGGCAGCATGGCCGCGGTTTTCCTGCTTGGCCTGGGGTTCGTTACCGTGCTGCACGCCGTCCTGCTGCTGTTCCTGCGACGTTTGCTGCGTCCGACCGAGGCCGATGCGCGCCGGTTGGTGGCGACGTCCCAGGAACTGGCGGAAAACCGCGAGGTGATGCGCCTGATTCAGGCCGGCATCGAGGATGAGCGCAAGCGCCTGGCGAGGGAACTCCATGACGAACTGGGCCAGTCAGTAACTGCGATTCGACTCATTGCAACGTCAATCGCGCGCAGCGGCGGCGCCCACGGCCGGGCTCAGGGCGCGGGAAAAATCAACGAGATCGCAGCCGGACTGTACGACAGCGTACATCGCATCGTGCGCGAATTGCGCCCTGCCATACTCGAGCAGCCGGATATTGCTGCCGCGCTGGTCGAACTCGGACGCGAATGGCGCGTGCGGCATCCCGATATTGAACTTACGCTGGCGCTCGATGGCGATCTTGGCGACCTTGGCGAGGCGCTGGCGCTTGC
The DNA here is from genome assembly GCA_903848955.1 of uncultured beta proteobacterium. GTDB lineage: Bacteria > Pseudomonadota > Gammaproteobacteria > Burkholderiales > Rhodocyclaceae > Sulfuritalea. The sequence continues at coordinate 7,606 of CAINHS010000014.1, read as the reverse complement.
CGTGTTTCGCAGCGTACAGGAAGCCCTGACCAACGTGCTCAAGCACGCCGGTGCCGTCCGCGTCAGGCTTGCACTGACGCGTCGCGACAACCGGCTGGAGGTCGCCATCGAAGACGATGGCAGCGGACCGGCAGAAGATCTGACCGGCTCGGGGCGCGGCCTGTTCGGCATGCGCGAACGGGTGGCGGCACTCGGCGGCAGCCTCGACGCCGGCGTGCGGCCCGAAGGTGGTTTCAGCGTCAGGATCATGCTTCCCCTGCAAGGAGATTCAAGTTGAAACTGCCATTGCGGATCATGCTTGTCGACGACCATGCGGTGGTGCGCATGGGGTTTCGCCTTCTGCTCGACACCACCAGCGACCTGCGTGTTGTAGCTGAATACGGCTGCGGCGAGGAAGCCCTGAAACACTTCGCCGATGTCGATCCCGACGTGGTCGTCCTTGATCTGTCGATGGCAGGCATAGGCGGGCTGGAGACGCTGTCGCGCCTCATGGCGAAATGGCCGGCGACTCGTGTTCTGGTTCTCTCCGCGCACGAAGATACCTCGTATCCGCGGCGCGCCCTGGCCGCCGGGGCACTGGGCTACCTGACCAAGCGCAGCGCGGCCGATGCCCTGATCGATGCGATCCGGCTGGTCGCGGCGCGCAAGCTGTTCCTGGAACCGGCGCTGGCGCAGCAGATCGCCGTCGCCCAGGTGAGTGCGCCGGGGAATCCCCTGGAAGCCCTCACGGCACGTGAATTCGAGGTTTTCGTGATGCTGGCAAGAGGCAAGTCGGTGGCCGAAATTGCCGAGGTATTGTTTCTCAGCCCGCGGACGGTCGGCACCCATCTCTACAACATCAAGCAGAAGCTGGGTGCCGGCAACGGCGCCGAACTGACCCTGATCGCCATTCGCAACGGCTTGATCGACGCCTGACTCTGCCGCCGTCGCGCCGGTTTTGTACATCACCCGTCCGCGCACCTGTGTCAGACTGAGACACCTGTTACACTTTTGTACAGCGCATCTGCCGGAACGCCGGAATTTCCTTCGTCTATGGCTTTTCATGAGTTAATTGCGCTTGGTATCGCTTTTGCTTGAGAGCTGTGCGCTGTAATCGAAACGATCTAGCACGCGTAGTGGGTGTCGACCAACGGCAGCAAAAATTTAACTTCCCAGGAGGAGAAACAATGAAACGAAGCTTGAGCTACTTGATCATGGCCGGAGCACTCATCGGCCTGGCGACCGGGCCGGTTGCCGCACGAGTCACCGACAAGGACATCGAGAACGATGCTGCCACGCCGGGCGATGTGGTAACCAACGGCCTTGGCACCAAGAATCAGCGCTATAGCCCGTCCGCCAAGATCGACACCAAAAACGTGAAGGATCTGGTACCCGCATGGACGTTCTCGTTCGGCGGCGAGAAGCAGCGCGGCCAACAGTCACAGCCGCTGGTGCATAACGGCAAGATGTTCGTGACCGGTTCCTACTCCCGCGTTTTTGCGCTCGATGCCAAGTCCGGCAAGAAGCTGTGGGAATACAACCACCGTCTGCCGGAAGGCATCCTGCCTTGCTGCGACGTGATCAACCGTGGCGGTGCCCTGTACGACACGCTGTTTATCTTCGGCACGCTGGATGGTCGTCTGGTCGCTCTGGATCAGGACACCGGCAAGGTAGTCTGGAATGAAAAAGTGGGTGAGTACGCAGACGGCGTATCCATCACTAACGCTCCGTTCATCGCCAAGGGTCTGGTCATCACCGGCATGGCCGGAGGTGAGTTCGGCGTGGTCGGCAATGTCTCGGCGCGTGACGCGAAGACCGGCAAGCTGGTCTGGGTTCGCCCGACTGTCGAAGGTCACATGGGATACAAGGACGGCAAGGAGAACGGCATCTCCGGCACGACCAACGCAACCTGGCCGGGCGAACTGTGGAAGACCGGCAGTTCCACACCCTGGATGGGCGGCGCCTACGATCCCGAAACAAATCTGGCTTATTTCGGAACCGGCAACCCGGGACCATGGAACTCCCATCTGCGGCCCGGCGACAACCTGTTCTCCTGCTCCACCGTAGCCATCGATGTGGACACCGGCAAGATCGTATGGTACTTCCAGCATACGCCGAACGACGGCTGGGACTATGATTCGATGAACACGATCATTGCCTACACCGGCAAGGACGGCAAGAAGCTGGTCGCCAAGGCGGACAAGAATGGCTTCTTCTACGTGCTCGATGCCAAGACGGGTAAATTCGTGCGTGGCTTCCCCTTCGTCAAGAAGATTACCTGGGCTTCCGGGCTCGATGAGAACGGTCGTCCCAAGTTCATCGACTCGAACCGTCCCGGAGATCCGCTGAAGGGTGACGGCAAGAAGGGTTCGTCAGTGTTTTCGGCACCGTCCTTCCTTGGCGGCAACAATCAGCAACAGTTCTCCTACAACCCCGATACCGGCCTCTTCTATGTGCCGTCGACCGAGTGGGGCATGGACATCTGGAATGAGCCTGTTGGCTACAAGAAAGGCGCAGCTTACCTGGGCGCCGGCTTCACCATCAAGAAGCTGGATCCGAAGGACATCGGCGGTGACTACATCGGCGCGATGCGCGCTATCGATCCCGTCAGCGGCAAGGTCGTATGGGAAGTACGCGACCCGGCTCCGCTCTGGGGTGGTGCTCTGACGACCAAGGGCGGTCTCGTGTTCTGGGGTACGCCGGATGGTCAACTCAAGGCGGCCGATGCCAAGTCAGGCAAGGTACTCTGGTCGTACCAGACCGGCTCAGGCATTATCGCTCCCCCGATCAGCTGGGAACAGGACGGCGAGCAGTACATCGCCATCGTCAGCGGCTGGGGTGGTGCGGTTCCGCTGTGGGGTGGAGACATTGCCAAGCTGACCTCCGGCATTACTCAGGGCGGCACGACCATGGTCTTCAAGCTGCACAAGAGCGGCAAGTAAGCAAGCTGCACGGGGCTTCGGCCCCTGCAGCGATCCGCACGCAAGACTGGATCGCTGTCATCGAATACCGGCGCAACGCAAGTTGTGCCGGTATTTTTTTATGTACGGCCGGAAAACAGGACAAGCAAAGGATGCCCCGCTGTTCGCCCCTCACGCCGGGCTCGCAGCGCCCAAGCCCGGGTAGCGCTGCAGTGCTGCAGCGCTGAAGTCAGCCCTGCAGCTTGCGATACAGGGTGCAGCGGCTGATGCCGAGTTCGCGGGCCGTGGCAGAAACATTGCCAAGGTTGCGCGCGATTGCACTCTGGATCGCCAGCAGAGCGATGTCCTGCAGGCGTCCGGCCGAAGCCTCAGTGATCTCTGCCGGAGGCGGCGCCAAAGTCGGCGCCACGGCGGGAACGGCCTCGTGCGGCGCGGCCGCAACGGGCGGCATGGCGGCCAGGATTTGCCCGATATCTTCGATGAAGTCGTCGGGCAGGTGTTCGCGGCATATGGCCGGCTGGCCTTCCGCCATGACCACTGCCGTGCGCAGCAGGTTCGACAGCTGGCGCAAATTGCCGGGCCAGGCATGCCGGTGGAACAGGTCAAGCACTTCGGCATCAAGCAATGGCGGACGGGTGCCGCCATGTTGTCGCAGCAGCGCCCCGGTCAGGGCGACAAGGTCGGTGCGCTCACGCAGTGGCGGCAGCATCACAGTCAGCCCGTTGAGCCGGAAATACAGATCCTCGCGGAACTGGCCGCTGCTGACACTGTCGCGGATGCGGCGGTGAGTGGCGCAGATCACGAAGACGTTCACCGGGCAGGACTTGGCGCTGCCGAGCGGGATGACCACCCGCTCCTGCAGCACCCGCAGCAAGCGGGCCTGCAGCGAAAGCGGCATGTCGCCGATTTCATCGAGAAAGAGCGTGCCGCCGTCAGCCTGCAGAATGCGGCCGATGCTCCCCTTGCGCCGGGCGCCGGTGAAGGCCCCTTCCTCGTAGCCGAAAAGTTCCGATTCGATCAGCCCTTCCGGGATGGCAGCGCAATTGACTGCGACGAAGGGCTTGGCCGCCCGCGGACCGGCAGCGTGAATCGCGTTCGCCAGGAGTTCCTTGCCGGTACCGGTCTCGCCCTGGATCAGGATCGGAATATCGCGGCCGAGCACCTTCTTGATCTTGCCGATCACAGCGTCGATCTTCGGATCGCCGGTGCGCAGCCGTTCCATCGGGCAGGCCTCGCTACCGGGGGGCGGAACTGCAGCCGGTTGCCGCCTGGTCTCGGCGGCGGGCTGAACTGCTGCCGGTTCGCCATGCACCAGAGCCAGGCTCGAATGACGGCGCAGATGCATGGCACGGAAATCGGCGCGTGCCTGGACGCGAACACCGTCGTTCAGGGTGAGGACGATCGGATCCTGCGGGCGCACCAACAAATGGTCGAGCAGACGACTGATCGGTTGCCCGAACAGGGATGCGAAGCCGGCGCCGCGCAGCTGCTCCAGGCTTTGGCCGAACTGGAAGCAGGCATTGCGGTTCGCCGAGAGCAGGGCGCCGTCCTCGCCGAAGGCGGCCATTCCCTCGCACAGCGTGCCGACGAACTCGGGCCGGGCATGGAAGCGCAGGGTCAGCATCTCGGCGAAAGTCGAGGCGAACATCCGGTTCTCGATCATCTGCACCGACATGCGAACCAGGGCCATGGTATGCCGGCTGAAACTGCCGTGGTCGCCCGTGACGTCGAGGATGCCGCTCAGGCGGCCGTAGGGATCCAGGATGGGCGAGGCGGAACAGGTGAGGAAATGATTCGCGGAGAGAAAATGCTCGTCGCCATGAACAACGATTGGCGAACCGGTGACGATTGCCGTGCCGACGGCATTGGTTCCACGGCAGACTTCGGACCAGTCGGCGCCCGGTGCGAGGGCGACCTTTTCGGCCCGCGGCAGAAACTCTGGATCACCGCGACTGTGCAGGATGTAACCGGCTTCGTTGGCGAGCACGATCACATTCTGGGTGTCGACGATCTGTTCAAAAAGAACATCCATGACCGGCTGGGCATGAACCAAAAGGTCGCGGCTGTTTTCCATCTGTTCAGACAGCACATCGCGTTCCAGCGGATCAGGAACTCCGCCCCGGTCGCGGTCAAGCCCGTAACCGAGACAACGCTCCCAGGACGACTCGATCGCCGAAGGCAACAGCCCCGGCGGTACCGAGCCGTTATTGCGCATCGCGCGTCGAGCCCTCTCGGCTGCTTCGAGGGCCCGTCCTCCACCAAGACTGGCTTCTGCCATTGACCGTCTCCTTGCTCCGGCTCCGCTACGCTTGCATGCAAGTCCGTAGGCGCCGGATTATTAATATGTCGCTGCTACAACTTCGCGCCGGGGAATTGGCACGCTTCTTATAGGGCTAATCAATACCGCCAAAAATATGAAGCTCCAATTTCACTTTTGGCTTTGCCTGCTATTTGTTCGATCGTGATACAGCTATTGTCTCAAATTGCGACAGCCGTTTTCAAACAGCGTTGCAGTTTCTCAGATTTAATGCCCGCAGGCAAGACTGATGGCCGGAGCGCGTGCGGATGCCACGGCCCCGGGGTTTGGCACGCTATGTGCACAGTCGAAACGGTTCAGCGCTGGCCAAGTCCCTGCGCACGTCTGACCAATCATTTCCCGGAGGAAAGCTTTCATGCACGCAGCGATTCGATTTCTTACCGCGGCGACCCTGTTTGCGGGTTTGCCGGCTTTGTCACTTGTTCATGCGCATGGCGACGTCCAGCCGCAACCGGTGGACGTCAGCACGCTTAGGCCGTTGGGGGAGGCGCTGCTCGAAGAGAATCCGTATCGGGGCGACCCCGAGGCAATCCGCGTCGGCACATCCGGCTACGCCCAGAACTGCGCCCGCTGCCATGGCCTGCAGGCCATCAGCGGGGGTATGTCGCCGGATTTGCGTGAGATGGACAGCGACAAGGAAAACGACAAGTTCTATCTCAGTGTCACGCTGAAGGGTCGGGCGCGGAACGGCAAAGTATATATGCCGCCCTACAAGGAAACCCTGTCGCAGGAAGCGATATGGGCAATCCGCAGCTATACCGAGTCGCGGCCCAAAGAATAGGAATGGCCCGCCCGTTGCAGGCGGCGTTCCGGCGCAATCAGGGCCACATAGTCTGCTTCATGGCAACGCCGGCGCGGCAGCCGGCGCAAGTAGGCGATGTCTGCAGTTGATGTCGCTTTCAAAGAAGGCCGCCAGACATTGACGGAAACAATTCCGGCCGGTCCCGTTTGAAAGAGTCGGCCAGCGACCTCGTTGGCTAGTATCATCTCCTGTTCCAACAAATCGTAAAAGGATGTCACACCATGGCTCTATGGGCATTGTTTCCGGCGCTGTTGCGCGGATTTCGTAAGGGAAGACGCGCTGCTGCCGCACTCGGAGCCCTCGCGATTGCTTTGCATGCGGCTCCTGCCGCGGCGACAGAGGCCGGCGAGAAATCGGCGCTGGACAAAATCCGGCAAAGCGGCACGCTCACGGTTGCCCTGTACAAGGAGTACGCGCCGTTCTCGGACGACGGCCGCGGCATAGACGTCGACCTGGCAACGGCCCTGGCTGCAAAGCTGGGCGTGAAAATGTCGCCCATGTGGTTCCATGCCGGCGAGAAGATGGATGACGACTTGCGCAAAATGGTCTGGAAGGGTACCCCCATCGGCTATGGACCGGCCGACGTCATGATGCATGTCCCGGTCGATCGGCAATACATGGCCAAGATCGACCAGGTGAGGATTTTCGCGCCCTATCATCGGGAACGCTTCGCGATTGGCCGCCAGGTAGAAAAACTGCCGGTGCTGGATAACCTCGAACCGTTCGAAAAGCTGTCCATTGGCGTCGAAGGCGAAAGCATGGGCGCGCTCGTCATGTTGTCCGCCGACAGCGGGCACTACCGCGAGACTCTCAAGATTTTCAAGTCTGCCGAGGAAGCCGTCGCCGCCCTCAAATCCGGCGCCGTTGTCGCCGCACTTGCCCAACAGGGAGAACTGGAGAGCGGTCTCAGAGACGATCCCCGCTTCGCGATCGACCCGCCGCCGCATCCGATTCTGAAAATGCAGCAATGGGTTGTCGGTCTTGCCGTCAAGGCAGACAGCGAGGAACTGGCAAAGGCTCTCGAAACCGCGATGAACGAACTGCTCGCCGATGGCACGGTGAAGCGCATCATGCAGCATTACGGCGTCAAATCGCGGCAACCCTGAGGCGACCCGATCCGCCGGGCGCCGAACCGCGCCCGGCCTGGAGCGTGAGAAGCGTCACATAAAGTGCCGCACCCGCTTCCTTTCCCCGTAAAACACGGCAATCGATAGTTCGGCCCGGCGGTCGGCGCGACTGCCGTGGTGGTCAAATTGCCTTGGGCGCGGAGATCCGGGAAGGCTGTCTCACTTCGGTACATCTGTGTCGTTTTGTGACGCTAAATAGGTAATCGGGGTCCTAACTCCATGAGTTGCGCGGCGAATCATGCGGCATCCTAATTGCTTTGACGAAATATGCTGTAGTTTGCTTAATTGCTTACATCATAAATCCGAGAACATTTAGAGTCAGAGGAGCTAGAAATGCAGAAATCGTTGCACATTGACCCGGGTAAATGCACCGGCTGCTTGCAATGCGAGATGGCGTGTTCCTACGAGAATTACGGAGTATTCAACCTCTCCAAGTCGCGCATCAAGGTATTCAACTTCG
>CAINHS010000013.1 GCA_903848955.1 uncultured beta proteobacterium | reverse complement strand
GGTTTGACTGTCGCCGGCGCCGGGCCGGCAAATACGACGGCCGGTTTCGTGTTCTCCGGCGTCGTTGCCGTCGTTGTGAAGGCACTGGAAGCCGACGAATCCGCAGTGGGCGTGCTCGTTGTCGTTACGCCCATGACCGGCGTACCGGATAGCGACGAACCCGATGTGAATGCACTGGCTGCCGCCACGCTCGCCGTCGTTGTGACCACCGGGGTCGTGCTCGCCGTCGTCGTGCTGGAAGGGGTTTTCTGGCCGGCCGCTTTCTTGGCTGCATTTTGCGCAACGGCTTCACGCGCGTTATCGGCGTCGATGAAGCGACCTGACGCGAGCAGTTCGTTCTGTGCCGTGATGGCCCACGGCGCGCCTCCCGGTCCTACCGCCACCTGAACGGCTTTGCCGCTGGCGGGTTTCCAGCGCATCTCCCGTGCGTCCAGCCAATAAATGCCCTCGGCATCGGATGCGGCATACACGGTTCCTTCCGGCCCGACGTCAATGCTGAGCGCCGTAATCCCGGGAACCGGACGCCAGCGGTTCTCGGCATAGGTTTTTACCATTCCTTCGGCATCGATGATCCAGGGTTCGCCACGCGTTCCGATTGAAATCGCCCGCGGAACTTCCGGCAGAAGCATGACGCCCTCCCACTGCTTCGCCGGCGAATTCCATTGCTGCAGGGTCTTGTCTGCAAACACGGCCCAGAGATCATTTTTCGGTCCGGCCGTGATCAGGCGTGCGATTCCCGGAATGTCGAAGATGAAGCCTTTGTCGAATTGAACCATGCCGCCCTTGGCATTCAAGCCCCAGGCCTGGCCGCCGATTCCAGCGGCAATCGCCTCCGCCTGGGCGGGAACGCGAATCCACTCGTTGCCCCGTTTCCGGCGCCATACCGAGCCATCCGGGGCAAGGCTGTAGGTAGTGCCGTCGCTGCCGACACTCACTTTTTTCGACGGGCCACCGACCGATGTCCACGTCAGAAGTTTGGTAAAGGCGGCAGGGGTACTCGGCGCTGTTTTCTGTTGGGCGCCGACCGCACGCTCGGCCAGCAGTTCCCCGCTGCGGGCGATGCCCCAGGGCATTCCGGAGGGATGCATGACCAGATGACGCAAAGGCGGGATCACCCGCCCGTCGGTGATGTAGGGCCGCCAGATATTGCCTTGGGGCATATAGCGCAGGACCTGTCCATCAAGCCCGATACCCAGAATTGTTCCGTCGTTGCCCGCAGTCAGCGTCGCCAGGTTATCGGCCACACTGGCGACCGCCTGCCACGCGGTGCCGTCAAAGCGCACCACGCTGCGGTCCAGTCGCTGCAGCCAGGGCAGGCCGTGGGCATCGGCAACCAGGCGTTCAGACGCCGAGCCTGACGCAGGGGGCAGCGGCTCGAACGGCTTGCCGGCGTAGAGGTCGAACAGTTCACCTTTTGCAGTGAGCACCAGGGTCTGGCCGTCAGGGGAGGCGGCCACGTCCTTGATTCTTTCGACAAGCGGGCGCCATACGCTGCCGCGCAACTGGTACAACACGTCGGCGGGATCAATCGCCCAAAGCCCGCCATCATGCGTGGCGCGCAAGCGCTGGAATCGCCCCGGCTGGGTGAGCCAGTTTTCGGCTGTGCCGTCCTGGATATTCTGCGCCGCAAGGCGCCACAGCCTGCCGTCGGGGTCAAGCGCATACACGTCACCACCTGGCGTAATCGCCAGATCAGCCGCCTGCCCGCGTACCGCTACCCACTGGGTTGCCGACGTAGCTGCGGTCATTGCCGGCGCCCCGACGGGGCGCGGGGCGGTCTGAGCAGACGCCGACAAACCTGCGGCTGCGGCGAGCAACAGCAGCCACCGCAGCAGGTGAGCCACCAGGCACCTGTCCATCACACGCAAACAGCCCGGTGTTCAGCTATGCATCAGTAATAGAGGAAGGCGAGGGCCGCTTTCAGACGTCCGCCCACGGAATCTCTGGACAGCCAACTGTCGAGCTTGAGGTCGCCTGTGCGGAACTCCCTGAACAAGGGGCTGGTTTCGATCATGCTTATGGCCAAGGCGGCCGTCGGTACCGGCTTGAACCAGACCTTGAACTTGTTTTCGAATTCGGCATGCACCTTTTCGAACTCGTTCATCTTGGCGGCATCGGCCTCCACATCATGCTGCGAGCGGCTCGTATAGTTCGGGCGACGCGGCGTCACCATGATGAGCACCGACTTGAAATAATCGCGCTTGGACTTGCGATGGAACAGGTACTGGACAATCGGGATATCGCGCAAGACCGGCACACCGCTCGAATTCGATTCGGTATTCCGCTCCGACAGCCCGGACAGAATCAAGGTTTCGCCGAACTTCATGGCGACATTGGCGCTCACCAGGGTCTTGGAGGTATCGAGACGAAAGTCGAAAACGACGTTGCTGCTCGGGTTGGTGAGGAAGGTGCGCTCTGCGGTGACCTGGATCTTGATCAGGTCATCCGGCAAAAATTCGGGCGTCAGCGAGAGTTTTACGCCGGCTTCCTTCTGCACCTGCACCGAACCGCCGGCACCCGTCGAAATGGCGGCGCCGATCACGTCCACCCCCGAAAAAAACGTGGAGGGCAAACCGCCCAGGGCGACCAGTGTCGGCCGCGCGAGAACCTCGTTGCGACGGTCCTGCGCATTGGCAATGTTCAATGTATAGGTGATGGCAGGAATCTGGATGATGCGTGTAATGACCGCGGTGTCATTGACCTTGTTGACCAGGTCGCTGGTGGCGTTCCTCAAGACCGCCGCCGAGCCCGAAGAGTTGCCAAACTGGATCCTCAGGCCGTCGAGCAGATTTACCCCGAAGGTGTCGCTGTTGTCTTCCTCGGTGGCGATGATCGCCACATCCAGCATCACCATGTTCTTTTCGAAGAAGCCGCCGCCGGCACGCGGGGCACCCGGGATTCCACCCGGTGCGCCCGGATAGCCGCCTGCGACCGGCGCACCGGGATATCCACCCGCGACCGGTGCGGCCGGATAGCCACCCGGAGCCGGTGCGCCCGGATAGCCACCCGGAGCCGGTGCGCCCGGATAGCCGCCCGGAGCCGGTGCGGCCGGATAGCCACCCGGAGCCGGTGCGGCCGGATAGCCGCCCGGAGCCGGTGCGGCCGGATAGCCGCCTGCGACCGGCGGCGCTGTCGGGAATTGCGCCTTGATCAGGCGCCCGCCATACATGTCGCGCCAGGTATTGACCCGGCCTTCAGTGAAGCGAAGCTCGTCGGATCCTTGAGGTGCCCTGGCCAAACGCTCGAGGAAGCCGCGCGCGCCGGCATCGTCGCCAGCCGCGGCCGCGACGATGGACAAAGCCCGCAGAAGCTGGGCCGTCTCCTTGCTCCCGTCTGCCGCAAGAACCCCCTGCAGCGCCGCATAGGACGTCGCCGGGTCCTTGGCGTAATAGGCCGCTACCGCCAGGTCATACAGCAGTTCGGCATCGTTCTTGTCGTACAGGGCAGCTTCCATCAGCTGCTCTTTGGCCATCACGTACTCGCGGCGATCGATGAACAGCAAGCCCAGGTAATGCCGGGCGAGTTTGTTGCTCGCATCAAACTGTATCGCCATTTCGTAGCCCTGCTGGGCGAGCGTGTAGAGCTTGCCCTCGCCGTCGAGTCCGCGCAAATGGTAGGTGAGCCCGTTGAGGAAATGCAGATAGCTATTGTTGATGTCGCCCTGCAGCGCCATGTTGAACAGCGTGCTGGCCTTCTCGTAGGCTTTTTCGTCGATCGCCTTCAGGCCTTCCTTGGTCAGCTGCCGCGAGGCCGTCGTCAGCTTGTCGCGCGGAATGGCATCCGCCAGCTTGGCCGCCGAACCGTGCATCGCCGGCGCCCGATAGCCATCGTCGGGTTCGCTGCCCCAACTCAACGCCATCGCGCTGCAACTGCTGAATGCCAGCAAAGACGGCAGGGCCACGACCGTGAGGAATCGACCCATCTGACGACGCTGTTTTGGTGAGCGATTGATTTTCAATTTGTGGCCTGTAGTCGTGTTTCGTTAAAACGTGAGCAGAACGGCGGGTGGCCGTTTGCCTCACGGGTCGGGAATGTGCCCATGGCCGGTAAAGCACCGGCAGTCCGCTGGCAAGCCTTAGTTGTCGACGCCATTTTTGTTTTGACGTTCTTTTTCTGCGGCCGCCTCG
>CAINHS010000012.1 GCA_903848955.1 uncultured beta proteobacterium | reverse complement strand
TAACTCCACCGTCACCTGGGCGGGCGGCACTTATGCCCATGGCGCCACCGCCGCCGGCACCTGTTCAAGCTGCCACAACGGCAGCAGTGCCCTGGGCAAACCCGCCACCCACATACCGACCACGGCCCAGTGCGACACCTGCCACACCAACTACACCGCCTTCAAGCCGGCCCGCATGAACCATACCGCTCTGGCGGGCCAGTGCTCGACCTGTCACAGCGGCAGCTATACCGCGGTTAATGCCCTGGCCAAACCGGCCATCCACATTCCTACCGGCGCCGCGTGCGACACCTGCCACAGCAACGGTTTCCTCTCCTTCATACCCGGCACCATGAACCACGCCGGCACGAACGCTCCGCTGGCGGCGGGAAACTGCGCCACCTGCCACAGCGGTGCCTATCTCGCCAATAACGCCCAGATCAAAACGGCAACGCACATTCCGACCACGGCCCAGTGTGACAGCAGCGGCTGTCACAGTTCCACCACCACCTGGGCGACAGCCAGCTTCAATCACCTTGCCGCCAGCCCGGCGGTAGCGGGTCGTTGCTTGACCTGCCACAACGGCACCAACGCACTGGGAAAACCCACCAGTCATATCCCGACCGCGGCCCAGTGCGATACCTGCCACAACACCTTCACTGCCTTCGCGCCGGCCACCATGAGCCACGCCGCAACCACCGGCCCGGTCGCATCCGGCAACTGCGCCACCTGCCACAGCGGCACCTACGCGACGGTTAACGCCCAGGCCAAGACCGCCGGCCACATCGTCACCACCCAGTCCTGCGACACCTGTCACGGCACCGTTGCATGGAAACCCTCGACCTTCACCCATGGCGGCGTTGCCGCCGGCACCTGTGCCACCTGCCACAACGGCACCAGTGCCCTGGGCAAGACGGCCACGCACCTGCCGACGAGCGCGTCGTGCGATGTCTGTCACGCCAACTACACCGCCTTCGCCCCGGCCAGGATGAATCACGCCGGGAGCACGGGGCCGCTGACGGCCAACAGTTGTTCGACCTGTCACAGCGGCACCTATCTGGCCATCAATGCCCAGGTCAAGCCGGCGACGCACCTGCCCACTTCGGCGCAGTGCGATACCTGCCACAAATCGACCACGACCTGGGCGACGGCCACCTTCAACCACGATGCCACGACCGCCGGCATCTGTTCCACTTGTCATAACGGCACCAATGCCCTGGGCAAACCGACCACCCACATTCCGACCAGCGCCCAGTGCTCCACCTGCCACAGCAACTACATCGCCTTCCGCCCGGCGGCGATGAGCCATGTCGGAGCGAGCGGGCCTGCGGCAACGGGCAATTGTTCCTCCTGCCACAACGGCGGCTATACCGCGGTCAATGCCCTGGCCAAACCGGCGATCCATATCCCGACCACGGCTCAGTGCGACAGTTGCCACAAGGGCGGTTATCTGACCTGGTCGCCGGCCACCATGGATCACAGCGGCCAGACCGGTTGCGCGACCTGCCACAGCGGCAGCTACATCGCCCAGAACGCCCAGACCAAGCCGGCGACCCATATTGCGACCACGGCACAATGCAGTACCTGCCACAGTTCGACGGTAACCTGGGCTACCGGCATCTTCAACCACGCAACGGCCAGCCCCGCCGCGAGCGGACGCTGTTCGACCTGCCACAACGGTAGCAACGCACTGGGCAAGCCGACCAACCACATCCCGACCACGGCCCAGTGCGATACCTGTCACAAAAACTACACCGCGTTCGCTCCCGCCGCCATGGATCACGCCAATGCCACCGGACCGGTCTCCGCAGCCAACTGCGCGACCTGCCATAGCGGCAGCTACACTTTCGCCAATGCCCAGGCCAAGACGGCGACTCATCTGGTCACCGTCCAATCCTGCGACAGCTGTCACGGCACCGTGGCGTGGAAGCCGACCACCTTTGCGCACAGCGGCGTTGCCGCCGGCACCTGTGCCACCTGCCACAACAACAGCAACGCCCTGGGCAAGCCGGCGAGCCACCTGCCGACCACCGCGTCGTGCGACGCCTGCCACGCCAACTACAGCGCCTTTGCCCCGGCCCGGATGAATCATGCGGGCACCACCGGGCCGCTGGCGGCCGGCAGCTGTTCGACCTGTCACAGCGGCAGCTATCTGGCCATCAATGCCCAGGTCAAATCGGCAACGCACGTCGCTACCACCGCCCAGTGCGACACCTGTCATAACTCCACGGCCACCTGGGCGACGGCCACCTTTGTCCATGACGCCACGGCGGTCGGCAGTTGCGCCACCTGCCACAACGGTACAACGGCGCTCGGCAAGCCAAGTACCCATATTCCGACCACCGCCCAATGCTCGACCTGTCACAACAATTACACGGCCTTCCGCCCGGCGGCAATGAGCCATGCCGCGACAACGGGCCCCGTTGCAAGCGCCAATTGTTCGCTTTGCCACAACGGCAGCTATACCGCGATGAACGCTCTGGCCAAGCCGGCCATCCACATTCCGACCGCCGTGCAGTGCGACACGTGCCACAAGGGCGGTTATCTGACCTGGTCGCCGGCCACCATGGATCACAGCGGCCAGACCGGTTGCGCGACCTGCCACAGCGGTACCTACGTCGCCCAGAATGCGCAGACCAAGCCGGCGACCCATATCGCCACCACGGCGCAATGCAGTACCTGCCACAGTTCGACGACAACCTGGGCTACCGGCATCTTCAACCACGCCACCGCCAATCCGCCGGCCGCAGGCATTTGCTCAAGCTGCCACAACGGCAGCAACGCACTGGGCAAGCCGACCACGCATATCCCGACCACGGCGCAGTGCGACACCTGTCACAAGAACTACACCGCGTTTGCTCCCGCCACCATGGATCACGCCAACGCCAGCGGACCGGTCGCCGCAGCAAACTGCGCGACCTGCCATAGCGGCAGCTACACTTTCGCCAATGCCCAGGCCAAATCCGCAACCCATCTCGTCACCACCGCGCAGTGCGACACCTGCCATAAATCCACTACCGTGTGGACCGGGGCTTCCTACGCTCATGCGGCCACGGCCGCCGGCACCTGCTCGACTTGCCACAACGGCGCAACAGCGCTCGGCAAGCCGGCCGCCCATATTCCGACCACGGCCCAGTGCGACACCTGCCACACCAACTACACCGCCTTCAAGCCGGCCCGCATGAACCATACCGGTCTTGCCAGCCAGTGCGCCACCTGCCACGCCGGCAGCTACACGGCCGTCAATGCGCTGCCCAAGCCGGCCACCCATATTCCGAGCGGGGCCCAGTGCGACGCCTGCCACATCAGCGGCTTCACCGCCTTCATTCCCGCCACCATGAACCACGCCGGCACCACCTCTCCCGTGGCGGCCGGCAATTGCGCCACCTGCCACAGCGGTGCCTATGTCGCCAATAACGCCCAGGTGAAGTCAGCGACGCACATCCCGACGACGGCGCAATGTGACAGCAGCGGCTGCCACAGTTCCACCACTACCTGGGCCAGTGCCACCTTCAATCACACGACGGCAACGCCTGCAGTGGCCGGCCGTTGCTCGACGTGCCACAACGGCACCACGGCTCTGGGCAAGCCGGGCACACACATTCCGACCACTGCCCAGTGCGACAGTTGTCATCTGGTATTCACAGCCTTCGCGCCGGCCTCGATGCGCCACTCCAGCACCACCGGACCGGTGGCCGCCGGCAACTGTGCGACCTGCCATGGTGGCGCCTACGTGACGGTCAATGCCCTGGCGAAAACGGCTACTCATATTCCGACGACCGCGCAATGTGACACCTGCCACAACAATACGACCGCCTGGAAGCCTGTTGTCTATAACCATACGGGTGTCGTCGCCGGTAGCTGCGCGACCTGCCACAACGGCGTAAATGCCCTCGGCAAGCCCGTTACTCATTTGCCGACCACGGTGTCCTGCGATGTCTGCCACACGATAGCCACCGCTTTCGCTCCGGCCAAGATGAATCACAGCGGCCCGGGTGTTAACGTCACCAACAACTGTTCGACCTGCCATAGCGGAGCGTATCTGGCCATCAATGCCCAGGTGAAGTCCGCGACTCACGTGGCCACTGCGGCCCAATGCGACAGCTGTCACAAGTCCACCATTAGCTGGGCGACCGTTACCTTCGCCCACGATGCGACCGCCGTTGGCACCTGTGCCACCTGTCATAACGGTGCAACTGCACTGGGCAAGCCGACCACCCACATTCCGAGCAGCGCCCAATGCTCGACCTGCCACAACAACTACACGGCCTTCCGTCCGGCGCTGATGAGTCATCCGGGAACAACCGGGCCTGTGGCCACAGGCAATTGTTCGAGTTGCCACAACGGCAGCTATACCGCGGTGAATGCGCTAAGCAAACCGACTGCCCACATACCCACCACCGGACAATGCGATTCGTGTCACAAGAATGGCTACGTCGCATGGGCTCCGTCCACCATGAACCACACCGGTCTCACCAGTTGCTCGACCTGTCACAGCGGTGCCTATTCCACCCAGAACGCGCAGTTCAAGCCGGTAACCCACATTGCGACAACTGCGCAGTGCAGCAGTTGCCACAATTCCACGACCACCTGGGCCACCGGCACCTTCAATCACGCCACCGCGAATCCGCCGGCCACCGGCATTTGTGCGACCTGCCACAACGGCACCAGCGCCCTGGGCAAGGCCACCGGACACATCCGGACCACGGCCCAGTGCGATACCTGCCACAAGAATTACACGGCCTTCGCCCCGGCCGTCATGAGTCACACGGGAACCACCGGTCCGGTGGCGGCCGCCAACTGCGCGACTTGCCACAACGGCAGCTACACGGCGGTGAACGCCCAGGCCAAGACCGGTACGCACATCCTTACCTCGCAGTCTTGCGACGTTTGCCATACCACTGCAGCCTGGAAGCCGACCAGTTTTGCGCACACCGGCGTGGTGGCAGGCAGTTGCACCACCTGTCACAACGGCATTTCGGCGGTCGGCAAACCGACGCTGCATATTCCGACCACCGCCTCCTGCGAGGTCTGTCACCGCACCGGGCTGTCCTGGCTGCCGTTGATCACGCCGTATTCGCATGCCGGGGTTGCCGTCGGCAGCTGTGCCACCTGCCATGTCGCATCCTATCCCAGCATGGAAGCAAAGCCGGCTTCTCACCTGCCGACGACGGCCGCCTGCGACGCATGTCATCACAGCTACGTAACCTGGCTTCCTGCCACCTATAATCACAGCGGTGTCGCCGCCAACACCTGTGCTACCTGTCACGGTGGCGCCTACACCGGAATCATGGGCAAGTCGTCCAATCATATTCCGACAACGCTGACCGGCCTGCTTGGAAACGAGTGCAATTACTGCCATTCCAGCAAAACCTCATTTGCCACCGAGAAGATGAATCACGGTTCGATCCAGACTTCGTGCAAGACCTGCCACGGTTCGCCGACACCCTATGCCGGATCAATGCAGACCATCAAGGTCGGATCCCACCAGGGTTCGAAGGCGGCGGATGATTGTTCCAAGAGCGGATGTCACAAACCCCTCGGCTCCAAGGGCAAACCCTACTCAGCATGGAATTGATGCCGGCAACCCGCTCCGACTGCGTTGCGCTGTTCCGCCTGGCAGCGCGCCTTGTCCGACGCCATGCATAGGTTCTTCTTGCCGCCGGGCTCCATGCGCCGCTGCCTGACGGCGCTTTGTTTTTTCTGGTGCTGGTCGATTGCCGGTGCGCAGGTACTCGACCGGATCGATGTCGTGCCCGGCGACAAGGAGGCGGAATTTGTGGTCCGCTTCGGTGCCAATATCCTGTATCAGCGGCATGCGCCACAGAACGAAGGTTCTCTGCTGCGGGTTTTTCTCCGCCTGGTAGGCTCCGACATTCCGGAATCCGAGGTAATGCAGCAGACCATCCACTCACCCGGAACGGCGCGTTTGCCCACGATAACGGTTCTCTATCCGGAACTCGTCAACGGCATGCTTGTGACATTTTCCCGGGCCACCCGCTACGCCGTCCGTCCCGGCTCCGACGGGCGCAGCATAGTGATTACCGTTCCCATGTTGCCGCCGGAAAAGCCGGCGGTTCCGGCCGCAGCGGCGAGCCTGCCGGGGCAGGCGCTGAAAATTGTCACGGCCGAAACGAAACTCGTATCAGCGTCAGAGGCGGCGCGCAAGGAGCCGACGCCGAGATTTTCGGCCGAACCGAAACCGCTTGCGCTGCCGGAGTCGGTGCCGAGATTTTCGGCTGAACCGAAACGGGTGCCGGGGCTGGATTCGGCACCTGAGGAGGCGGCAGCGGAATTGCTGAATAAACCGAAGCCGGTTCCGCTCACGCCCGTCATGGCCGGGCCAGGTCCCATCGCCGCCGCCTGGTCGGCATCGCCAGTCAGTGCACCTGAAGCCACTGCCGCGCCGGTGGTGCCGGAGAAAACGCCGCCCCAGGTCGCGGCACTATCTCTGCCCCGGCAAGCACCGGCAGTTGTGGAACCGCAACCTGTGTCTGTCACACCCGTTCAGGTTCAAGCTGAGACAAGCGCGGTGGTCCCGTTGGCGTCATCCGGCAAAGGAGTCGCCGGCGCTCTGCCAAAACAGCCGGAACCGGCAGCGGAAGCGCGGCCCGTGCCGATCCCGGTTGAGCTTCCGCGCACCACCGTTGCGCTGGCCCCCGGCCCCGTTGCGGCACCGGCCCCCGGCTTCGCGGTGTCACCACCGATGCCATCGGCAGCGCCGGAAGCCACGGCGTCGCCGGAAGCCACGGCGTCGCCGGCGTCCCCCGTCATGTCGCAAGCGGAGGTCGAGTCGCGGGCGAGGGAATTCCTGGATGAGGCGCGGCGGGCGATTGGCGACAAGGATTTTGCCAAGGCGATCAATCGCCTGAACCGGATTCTCGGTCTGCCCCGCAGCGACCAGACCGAACCGGCGCAAGGTTTGATTGGCGAGGCACGCGAACTCAACGGAGAATTCCTCAAGGCCAAAGCCGAGTATGAGCTCTATGTCAAACTGTTTCCGACCGGACCGGCTGCCGCCCGCGTCAAGGAACGTCTGGCAGCCCTGCCTCACGACACGGTCGCTCGCGCCAATGCCAGCAAACCATTGCCCAAAGAGGCCGGCCCGGGCGAGTGGACTTATTTCGGGAGCCTCTCTTCCTACTACTACACCGGCAAATCCCAGATCGAGACCTTGACTCCTCCACCTCCGGGAGAACTGACCTTCAACAAGGACACCCTGTCGTTGGTAGATCAGAAATCCCTGATCACGTCGATCAATCTCAATGCCCGCCGGCGCGACGCCTTCTCCGACACCCGCATCGTGTACCGGGACACCCGGAACCAGAACTATCTGCTGCCTGATCGAGGCTACAGCCGCGTTTACTCGGCCTACATCGACCATAACGACAGGAAAGAAGGCTACTACGTCCGGGCCGGTCGCCAGAACCCCAATGGCATGGGCGTGCTGGAACGCTTTGATGGCATCCAGGCGGGCTACAACCTCAATCCGGACTGGAGAGTGAATGGCGTTGCCGGTGACGCCATGGAATTCGGCTCGCCGTTCAAGAAAAGTTTCCATGGGGCGAGCATCGAGCTGATGCCACGGACCGGCATTCCCGGCATGTCGGTGTATGCGATTCAACAGACATTGGATGGATACCTCAATCGCCGCGCTCTCGGCACGGAGCTTCGCTACTTCGACGGCCATACCACTGCCTACGGCATGGTAGATTACGATGTCCTCTACAAGGGAATCAATATTGCCCTGCTTCAGGGCAACTACCTGACCGAAGACGGAACCAATTATTTCATGGTCCTCGATCACCGCCGGGCTCCTTCCTTGAGCCTGACCAACGCGCTACCCGGAGCCTCAGGCCTTAGCCTCAAGGAAATGATCTCCGCCCAGGACATCGAAACGGTGCGCCAGCAGGCGATGAATCTCTCCGCCATGTCCGACATGTTCTCCGTCGGCGTCACGCATCCGCTGACGCCACGCTGGCAGGTCGGCGTCGATTACCGGCTGTCCCAGATTTCTGCCACGGCACCGGTAGATGCAGTGATTCCATTGGCGGCCATCGGCACCTGTCTCGGTACCGTCGACACCTTGAACAATACCTGCGTCTTCAGCACTGCCGCGCAACAGGGCGGGGGCAAGAATCACGTCGTCAGCTTTCAGGCGATCGGCAACAGCCTTTTGTTTGCCAATGCGGTTGGAGTCGGCAATATCAGCCTGATTTCAGCGCCGACATACAGCGGTCAGGCCAGTTCGGTAAGCTATGTGCTGCCGTTAAACGACCAGTGGCGATTTGACCTGAACCTTCGCTATTACACGCAGAAGGACAACCTAGGCGCAACGCAGAATCGCGTTTCACCCAGTTTCAAGGCCTCCTGGCAATGGCAGAACAGTCTCTATCTGGAGGGTGAATTCGGGCGCGAAATATCCAAGTCCGTCAGTGAGGAGCGCAGTGACCGCACTGACCGTGAATACATGTATATGGGACTGCGCTGGGATTTCCGATGAAGATATCTTCCCTTTCCGCGCTCTGGATACAGGCCTGGTCCATGGTGCTCAGCGACATGACCGCGCTGGAGGTCAGCGGACTGGTCTCGTCGCGGACACACAACATCCGGCTGACCGCTTACCGATCAACCACCATCGTTTCGCGGGTACGCCTGTTGGCGGCGGTGTTCGCTGTTCTGTCTCCGGTCTGGCTGGCAGTAGATGCGTTGGCTATGGGGCTAGATGCTGCACGCGACCTCGCTCCGATTCGCCTGATGTCCGCCGGTGCATTTGCGGCGATCGTGTTCAGCTTGCGGAAAATGCATGCGCTGCGCGACGCCTATCGGGCCCTGTTTGTTTTCCTCACGGTGGTGGCAACGGTATTTCTTTATGCGGGCCTCCACTTTGCAGAATTGAACTTCAAGGACATGCAGGCCGCCAGTTCGCTTGGCTACACCTACCTTCCCTTTCTGGTCCTGGCCAGCATGGCCATCTTTCCTCTCACGCTCATCGAAGGAATCGTGTGTTCCATACCGGCAATTTTGATTTCGACAGTCTTGCCGCTGTTTTCGCAACCGGCAATTGACCCGGCCCAAGCCGCAGCCAAACTGTTTGTGATGGTGTTCGTTGCAGCCGTTGCGCTGCTGGCGGGAATCTCACAGCTGGCGATGATGCTTGTCCTCTCGCGGGAGGGTTTTCATGATCCCTTGACCCATTCCGTTTCGCGCCCCGGCGGCGAGGAACTGCTCGATTTGCTCTATGCGACGACGAGTCGTGGCGGCAATCCGATTGCCCTTGCCTATATCTCGATGGATCGACTGGCGGACATCAATGCGGAGTTCGACTACGAAACCGGAAATGCTGTACTGACAAGAGCGGCGGATCTGCTGCACGACCAGTTGCGGTCCGGCGATACACTGATCCGCTGGTCAGGCACGGACTTCGTTCTGGTCATGCCCAACGCCGAAGTTGCACAAGCGCATGCCGCAGTAGGTCGCCTGCTTTCGGGCGGCCTCGGCGGCTGCCCCGACAGGACGCCGGTGACTGCCAGCATCGGTATAACCGAACGCATCCACGATGGCACCATGGATTGGTGGCAACTGATCGATATCGCCCAGACCAGATCCAGGCAGGCACGCCTGCAAGGTGGCAACTGCACCGTCGGTCAATAGAGGAATCACCTTGAACATTTATTACGTTTTGGCCGTGGTGGTGGTGGTGGCGTGCATTTCCGGCGCCTTGCTCTGGAGCCGGCGAAGCAGCCCTGAGGCCAAGGCCGCAAGGGCCAGGCGTACTTTGCTGCTGGAGCGCGCCGAGGGCCGGATTTCGCAGGAGGAGTTCGAAGAGCGGCAAGCAGCAGCGGACTCGGTCCTGCTCGAGACGAATGCAGGCGGCGCCGTTTGGCCGATCGTGGCTGCGATCGGCGGCGCGGGAGTGGTCACCGCGGCGGTTTTCTGGTGGCTTGGTGCGGGTACATCGGGTACTCCAGCGCAAGCCGTGCCGGGGTCGATGTCAGCCGTCACCCCATTTTCCGCCGGCAGCGGGCAAGCCCCGGCGAAGCAAGGCGGGGACTTGAGGAACCTGGCAAAGCCGCTGGCGGACAAGCTCGCTGCGAATCCCGATGACGGCCCCGGATGGCTCCTGTTGGCACGCACCTATCTCGAACTGCACCAGTTCAAGGATGCAGTGGCCGCCTTTGAGAAGGCATCGAAACTGGTAGCTGCCGATGCGCCGACACTGGTCGATTGGGCCGGTGCCGATGTTTCCGCCAACGATGGCGCCTGGACTCCGGCGGCCCGCGATATTTTGAAAAAGGCCTTGGTGCTCGATTCCGCCAATTTGAAAGTCTTGACCCTGGCTGTCGCCGAAGCAGATAGCCGTGGCGACAGCGGACAGGCTGCGATCTATCGGAAGCAGATCACCCGACTGTCTTCATCCGCCGCGCCGCCGAAGCGTCTCCCAACTTCCGCCATGAGTGTGCCGGCATTGCCAGCCAATGGCGGCAATTGATCAGCAGTTCCGCGAACTCGCCGCCTGAAGCGCAATGACTCCCGGCGGCGGAGACGGCAAATGACCGCAACGGTGGCTGTTCCGCTCTGGGTATTGATCGTGCTGGCCGGCTTTGCCGCCTGGGCGGTGTTGGTGCTGCTGCTGGTGCCCGGCATGCGCTGGTTCTTCCGGCGCCGCATCAGGCTGGTGTTGCGCCACATCGGCGGACGCCTGAAGGTCGAACTGCCTTCGTTCAAGCTGACGCGGCGGCAGGTGCTGATCGACCGCCTGTTTCATGACCACCAGGTGCAGGCTGCCGCCGCTGCGCATGCGGTAGCCGGCAACGAGGTGCTCGGCGACGTATGGCGGCGTGTTGATCGCTATGCGCGCGAGATCGTGCCGTCGTTCAATGCCTACGTGTACTACCGCATCGGCTATGCCCTGGCACGCGCCGCGGCACGGGCGCTGTACCGGGTGCGCATCGGTTTTGCCGACGAGGCGGCGCTGGCGCGAATCGACCCGAAATCGACCATCGTTTTCGTCATCAACCATCGCAGCAACATGGATTACGTGCTGGTGGCTTTTCTCGCCGCGGAGCGTGCCACCCTGTCTTTCGCCGTCGGCGAGTGGGCGCGCATCTGGCCGTTGCAGCAGTTGATCCGTGCCATGGGCGCCTATTTCGTGCGACGCAATTCAGGCGACGCCTTGTACCGCACAGTGCTTTCCCGCTACGTGCAGATGGCTTCCGCAGCCGGCGTCACCCAGGCGGTGTTTCCCGAGGGCGGGCTGACCGTGGATGGCCGCCTGCGCCCGCCGAAATTCGGCCTGCTCGACTACATGCTGAAGACTTTCGACGAGCGCGAGGAAGACGGTCGGCGCGACCTGGTGTTTATCCCGGTCGGGCTCAACTACGACCGGGTGCTGGAAGACCGCAGCCAGTTGCTCAAGCTGCATCCTGAAGCGCCGCGCCCCGGGCGGCTGCGCGGGCTGGTCATCAGCGCGGGATTTTTTCTGCGCAATCTGTCGCAGGTGCTGAGCGGCGGCTGGCATCGCTTCGGCTATGCCTGCGTCAATTTCGGCGCGCCGTTTTCAGTGCGGGCCTATGCGCGCGAACGCGGTCTGCATTTTCCGGCGCTGGACGACAAGCAACGGCGTGCCGAAGTCGGAAATATTGCCGCATGTCTGATGGACTCCATCGGCCGCGTCATTCCAGTACTGCCGGTCTCGCTGGTGGCAAGCATACTGGCGCGAGACCCGTCGCGCGCCGTCAGTGAACTCGAATTGAAGGCGGCGGCCCATGCCCACATGCGCAAGCTGGAGGCGTGCGGCGCGCATCTCTACATTCCCCGTCATGATCAGGACTACGCTTTCGGCGTCGGTTTGCGCATGCTGACCCTGCGCCGCATCGTGCTGGAGGAGGAAGGTCTGTTCCGTCCGGCGCCGGAACAGATCGAAACACTCAACTACTATGCCAATGCAATTTCGCATCTGGATGCGGCTGGATGCGCGTAGCCAAGATGGTGTAACATTGCGCGCCTGATCGGCCGCCGGCACGGCGGTGCGGTCCCGTCGGCACCCACCAGCGGACAAAGGCGGACAGCGGTTCGCCTTTGTCGCATTCGAGGTTTTCAGCGCATGCTTGATTTCGTTCGCAACAACAAGAGAATCACCCAGGGCTTCCTGGCCCTGATCACGCTTCCGTTCGCCTTCTGGGGCGTTGAATCGTATGTGCGCAATGCCGATGTCGGGGCCGGGGTCGCCAGCGTCGGAAGCAGCAAGATCACCCAGCAGGAATTGCAGTCCGCCTTGCGCGAACAGCAGGAAAGAATGCGCGCCCAACTGGGCGGAAAAGCCGATCCGGCCATGTTCGAGACGCCGCAGATGCGTCGCGCCGTGCTGGACTCAATGATCACGCAGCGACTGCTGGCCGAGCAGACGCATAAAGCCCGGTTGGTGGTCGGCAACGAGCAACTGGTTCAGTACATCGCCGGAGTTCCCTCGCTGCAGGAAAACGGCAAGTTTTCGAAGGAGCGCTACGAGGCGCTGGTGGCGGCACAGGGCATGAGCAAGGAGATGTTCGAAGCGCGTCTGCGGCAGGACATGGCCGTGCAGCAACTGATGCTGCCGGTTACCGAAGCCGGCATCAGCGGGCAGGTTGCTGCCGGCCGCTGGGCGGCAACACAACTCGAGCAGCGCGAGGTCGGCGATGTGCTGCTGTTGCCGGAGAACTACGTCGGCCAGGTGAAACTCGCCGCCGATGCAGTGCAAAAATTTTACGAGGCCAACCGCAAGCAGTTTGAAGTGCCGGAGCAGGTGCGTGCCGAGTTCCTGATGCTGAGCCGCGACGCGCTGGCGGCACAGGCTGTTGTCAGCGACGAGGAAATCAAGGCCTACTACCAGTCACGTGCCGACCGCTACAAGGAGGCCGAGACGCGTCGCGCCAGCCATATCCTGATACGTGCCGCCAAGGACGCGCCAGAAGCGGAGGTAAAGGCGGCCAAGGCCAAGGCGGATGAACTGCTGGCACAGGCAAAGAAGGCGCCCGGGGATTTTGCCAGGTTCGCCAAGCAGAATTCCCAGGATCCGGGATCGGCAGAGAAGGGTGGAGATCTGGACTGGTTTGCTCGCGGCGCTATGGTGAAGGCTTTTGAAGACGTGGCCTTCAGCCTCAAGGAAGGACAGATTTCGGATGTTGTGCGTTCCGATTTCGGTTTTCACATCATTCGTCTGACGGGCGTGCGCCCCGAGCGTGTCAAGGCCCTTGAGGATGTCAAGGCCGAGATCCTGGCCGAACTCAAGCGCGAAGCGGGGGCGAAGAAGTATGCGGAAGCGGCCGAAGGTTTCGGCAACATGGTTTATGAACAGGCCGACAGCCTGAAGCCGGCGGCCGAAAAATGGAAACTTGAAATCCGCCAGACGCAGTGGCTGACCAAGGGCGCGAAGTTGCCGGCCCCCTTCGAAAATCAGAAACTGGCCGCTGCCTTGTTCAGCGACGACGGACTGAAGAACAAACGCAATACCGAAGCGGTTGAAGTCGCGCCGGGCACACTGGCATCCGCCCGCGTCCTCGAGCACAAGCCGGCGGCCTTGCAGGCGCTGGAAGTGGTCAAGGGCGACGTCGAGAAGCACCTGATCCGTGAAGAGGCGCTCAAACTGGCGACCAAGGACGGCGAAGAAAAAATGGCGCGGCTGGCAAAGGGTGAAGCGGTCGATCTCAAATGGACGGCCGCACACAGCGTGAGCCGGGCTGCGGCCCAGGGAATTCCGCCGGATCTCCTGCGCGCAGTGTTCAAGGCCGATGCCGAAAAACTTCCGGCGTACGCGGGCGTCGCGGTGCCCGGCCGGGGTTATGCGCTGCTTCGCATCAGTGCGGTGAAGGCGGGGCAAGTAAGCAAGGATGATCCCCGCGGCAGCGGCTTGCTCCAACAGTATGCACGCGTGGTTGCGGAGGAAGAGTTCGCGGCCTGGATGACGACCGTGAAAGAGAAATATCCGGTGGAGATCAACAAGCCCTTGCTGGAGAGCAAGGAACGCTGATCGGTCCGTTGCCCCAAACGCGAAGCCCCGCAATGCGGGGCTTTTTTTCGGGAAAACGGCGGCGCGGTATCAGCCGGGCAGCGGATCGGCGTTGCCCATGGCGGTCGTATTGGTGCCGCCATCGACATACATGATCTCGCCCGTTATGCCGCTGGCCAGGTCTGAGAGCAGGAATGCCGCGGCATTGCCGACTTCATCGATGGTCACATTGCGGCGCAGCGGAGCGTGATGGGCGTTGTAGGCCAACAACTTGCCGAAGTTGCCGATCCCCGAGGCAGCCAGGGTCTTGATCGGGCCGGCGGACAGCGCATTGGCGCGAATTCCCTGCGGGCCAAGGCAAAAGGCCAGATAACGGGTTGCCGCTTCGAGGCTGGCCTTGGCCAGGCCCATGGTGTTGTAGTTGGGCATGGTGCGCACCGCGCCGAGATAGCTCAGTGCCAGCAGGGCCGGGTTGTTGCCCTTCAGCAGCAGCGGCCGTGCTGCCTTGGCGAGGGCGGGGTAGCTGTATGACGACACATCGTGCGCGATGCGGAATGATTCCCGCGAGATGCCTTCCAGGAAGTCACCTTCAATGGCGTCATTGGGGGCAAAGGCGATCGAATGCACCAGGCCGTCGAGCCCGTCCCAATGCTTGCCGAGTTCCGTGAAGACGGCTTCGATCTGGGTATCCTCGGCGACATCACAGGGGAAAATGGCCGCGGAGCCGAATTCTTCGGCGAATTTGGCGATGCGATCACGGACGCGCTCATTCTGGTAGGTGAAGGCAAGGTCGGCTCCTTCGCGGTGGCATGCTTTGGCGATGCCGTAAGCGATGGACCGGTGCGAGATCAGCCCGGTGAGCAGAATGCGTTTGCCGGCGAGAAACCCCATCGATCTTCCTTAGTTGAAGCGGACGGCGGATTATAGCGGATCGGCTAAACTCGCCACCATGCGTAGCGTATTCCCATGCCTGTTTCTCCTGCTGCTGACGGCCTGTGGAAGTGCCTGGAATGACCCCTACCCGGCGGCGGATAGGGGCCGGAACATTCTCTACAGCGCCTTTACCGAGCGGCCCAAGCATCTTGATCCGGTGCAGTCCTACAGCGAGGACGAGATCACTTTTACCGGGCAGATTTACGAACCGCCGCTGCAGTATCACTATCTCAAACGCCCTTACACGCTGATCGCCGCCACCGCCGAGGCCGTGCCGCAGCCCCTCTATATCGATATCCGCGGACGACCCCTGCCAAACAGCGCTGACCCGGCAAGCATCGCCTTCACCGACTATGTGATCACGCTCAAGCATGGCATCCGCTATCAGCCGCATCCGGCTTTTGCCCGCACGGCCGCCGGCGACTACAGCTATCACGCGCTGTCGGCGCAGCAACTGGCCGGCATCAATGCACTGAGCGATTTCACGCAGCGCGACACAAGGGAACTGACGGCGGACGATTACGTTTATGGTCTCAAACGTCTGGCGCATCCGCGTCTGCATTCGCCGATCTTCGGCTTGATGGACGACTACGTGGTCGGCTTGGGCGACTTCGCCGCGCGCCTGAAAGCCGAGAAGGACACGCCCTGGATAGACTTGCGCCAGCACCGTCTGGAAGGTGCCGAGGTAATCGACCGCTATCGTTACCGGATACGGGTCAAGGGCAAGTATCCGCAGTTTCTGTACTGGCTGGCGATGCCTTTCTTCGCGCCCATGCCATGGGAAGCGGACAAATTCCACAGCCAGCCGGGCATGGCCGGGAAGAACCTGACGCTCGACTGGTATCCGGTCGGCACCGGCCCCTACATGCTGAGCGAGAACAATCCCAATGCGCGCATGGTGCTGGAGCGGAACCCCAATTTCCGCCAGGAAAGCTATCCCTGCGAAGGCGAGCCGGAGGATGCCGCGGCGGGCCTGATCAAGGACTGCGGCCAGCCGCTGCCCTTCATTGACAAGGTGGTGTTCACCCGCGAGAAGGAGCAGATACCCTACTGGAACAAGTTCCTGCAGGGCTACTACGATGCCTCCGGAATATCGTCGGACGCCTTCGACCAGGCCGTGCAGGTGAATGCCGGAGAGATCACCCTGTCCGACGACATGCGGGCGCAGGGCATCGTGCTGAGCACCTCGGTGGCGACTTCAAGCATGTACATGGGCTTCAACTGGCTCGATCCGCTGGTCGGCGGCACGGATCCCGGGACCGCGGAAAACGCGCGCAAACTGCGCCAGGCGATCTCCATCGCCATCGACCAGGAAGAGTTCATTTCGATCTTCCAGAACGGACGCGGCATCGCCGCCCAGGACCCGATTCCGCCCGGCATTTTCGGCCACCGCGAGGGCGAGGCGGGGATCAACCGGGACATGTACGACCGGGTGGATGGCCATCCCCGGCGCAAGTCGATCGCCGAAGCCCGGCGTCTGCTGGCCGAGGCCGGGTGGCCCAACGGCCGCGACGCCAGGACCGGCGAAGCGCTGGTGATCAATCTCGACACCACGGCCACCGGCGTTGGCGCCAAGGCGCGCATCGACTGGTTGAACAAGCAGTTCGCCAAGATCGATGTGCAACTGGTGGTGCGCAGCACCGATTACAACCGCTTCCAGGAAAAGGTGCGCAAGGGCGCGGTGCAACTGTTCTACTTCGGCTGGAACGCCGACTACCCCGATCCCGAGAACTTTCTGTTTCTCCTGTATGGCAAGCAGGGCAAGCTGAAGTACCAGGGGGAGAACGCGGCGAACTACGA
Organism: uncultured beta proteobacterium; assembly: GCA_903848955.1. Taxonomy (GTDB): domain Bacteria; phylum Pseudomonadota; class Gammaproteobacteria; order Burkholderiales; family Rhodocyclaceae; genus Sulfuritalea. The sequence goes on along the minus strand of CAINHS010000012.1, from coordinate 5,914 downwards.
GAACCCTGAATACGACCGGCTGTTCGAGCGCATGAAGGCCATGGAAAGCGGCGCGGAAAGGCAGCAACTGATCGACGCCATGACGGCCATACTGCGCCACGATGCCCCCTGGATCTGGGGCTTCCATCCCAAGGACTACAGCCTGCGCCACGCCTGGCTGACCAATGCCAAACCGAGCAAGGTCGGCCACAACACACTCAAGTACCAGCGCGTCGATGCCGCTTTGCGCGCGCAGCGCCGCATCGAGTGGAATCGCCCGGTGGTCTGGCCCTTGCTGCTGCTGGTGCTGTTTGTCGCGGCCGCGATATGGCCGGCCTGGCGCGGCTACCGGCGGCGGGAAACGGCGACCGCGCGCTAGCGCCGACGCGCAAAGCGCTGCTGGTCCTTGCCTATTCCCCGATCGGCTGCCACTCGCCGTGGCGCAGGGCCTGGAGCGGACGGAACCTGGCCTTGTAGGCCATCTTGCGGCTGTCGCGAATCCAGTAGCCGAGATACAGCCAGGGCAGGCCCGCATGCTGGCACTGGGCTATTTGCCAGAGGATGGCGAAAGTGCCATAGCTGGCGTTCGGCAGGTCCGGGTCGTAAAACGTGTACACCGACGACAGCCCGTCGTCCAGCACGTCGATGATGCTGACGACGCGCAGCACGCCGTTTTCGCGGAATTCGATCAGCCGGCTGTCGACGTGGGTCTGCAACAGAAAGTGCGCGTACTGGTCGCGGCTGTCCTGATCCATGCCGCCACCGGAATGACGCGCCGCCTGATAGCGCTGGTACAACTGGTAGTGCTCCTCGCGGAAGCTCAGGCTGCATTCGCGCGCGATCAGGGCGGCATGCTGGCTCAGGGCGCGGCGCTGACTGCGAGTGGAGATGAACTCACGGACGTCGAGCCGCACCGGCTGGCACTCGCGGCAGGCGTCGCAATACGGGCGATACGTGAATACGCCGCTGCGGCGGAAACCGGCACGCACCAGTTCGCTGTAGCTTGCGCTGTCGATCAGGTGAGTCGGCGTCGCGACCTGGGAGCGGGCGATGCGCCCCGGCAGGTAGGAGCAGCCGTAAGGCGCCGTGGCATAGAACTGCAGCAGCGGAAACGGCGGCAGGTCGCGCAGATGGGTCATCGCGGCCGCCTGAAGTGACCGTCGATGGCTGCGGCAGGCCAGCATCCCGGTGCCTCGCCACTCGCACACAAATCATCCAGCCGCGCCGCAAAATGGCGGCGGGGCATGGGTTTTGCACCGAGAGAGGCGAGGTGAGCGGTTTCCATCTGACAGTCGATTATGCCGAATCCGCGCTGCGTCAGGTGAGCGCACAAATGGGCGAGCGCAATTTTCGACGCATCCCGTGCGTCGGCGAACATCGACTCGCCGTAAAAAGCCCGGCCTATGGCAATACCGTAGAGGCCGCCGGCCAGTTTGTCATCGATCCATGTTTCGACGCTGTGTGCATGGCCTGTGCGATGCAGTTCGCCATAGGCAGCCTGCATCTCCGCGCTGATCCAGGTTCCCGACTGGCCCTGGCGCGGCTTGCCGGCGCAGGCACGGACGACGTCGCCGAAGGCGGTATCGAGCCGCACCTGGTAGTTTGCATTGCGCAGGGTCTTCGCCAGGGAGCGGGATATTTTCAACTCGTCGGGAATCAGCGTCATGCGTGGATCAGGACTCCACCACAGGATGGGCTGGCCCTGCGAGTACCACGGGAATATGCTGCGTCGATAGGCGGCCAGCAGCCGTTGCGGACTCAGATCGCCGCCGGCGGCGAGCAGACCGTTGGGTTCCGTCAGCGCCGTGTCGAGCAGGGGGAACGAAACGTCCTCAGGCAGCCAGGGAATCATCGATGCGGAGCGGAAGTGACAAGCCGGCCGGCACCGGCAATGACCGGGAGGGCCGCCATTCCGGGGCGCGACTAATCGGGATTGATGCGGCGGGCGCCGTTGAATCGCTTCGTCCAGTAGCCGTCACGCAGATCCTCGATGCGGACGCGGCCGCCGCTGCGCGGAGCGTGGACAAACTGGTTGTCGCCGAGATAGATGCCGACATGGGAAAAGGCGTGGCGCATGGTGTTGAAGAAGACCAGATCGCCGGGGCGGAGTTCGTCGCGGCTGATTTCCTGTCCGGAGCGGCTCATTTCCTTCGAACTGCGCGGCAGTATCAGTCCGAGCCCTTCGCGGAAAACGTGGCTGACGAAACCGGAACAGTCGAAGCCGGCCTCGGGGGAACTGCCGCCGCGACGATAGCGGATGCCGAGCAGATCCATGGCCTGATCGATGGCATCCTGCGCCGTCGCCGTGGCGCGGTCGACGAAAGACACCTGCAGCGGAGACGGAACCACGATCGGTTCGTCGGCACGGGCAGGGAGGGACAGAAGCAGGCCGGCGAGAAGAAAAACTCTCGCCAGGCAGAGGCGTTTATCTGGCATGGAGGCGGACTATGCCTCGTCCTTCCTTGCCTGTAAACCCCTCTGGCAGTATTGATTAAGCGTCCTGTAAGCCTCGTCTGGCTATAATCGGCCGTTCCAGTGTCCGAGAGACCCTAACTGTCGGGTGCTGACCGGGGACGAATTCGAGGGGGCTGTCATGGGCTTCAAGGCTTACCTGATCAATCAGGAAGAAGGCAAGGTTGTCAGCCGCTTCGCCGACATGGACGAATCGCAGCTTGATCCGGGCGAAGTCAGCATCGCCGTCACCCACTCCAGCATCAATTACAAGGATGCCCTGGCGGCGACCGGTGCCGGGCGCATCATTCGCCGTTTTCCCTGCATCGGCGGCGTCGATCTGGCCGGGCGGGTGGCTGCCAGCGCGGATCCCCGCTTCAATCCCGGCGACGAGATACTGGCGACCAGCTACGATATCGGCGTCGCCCATCACGGCGGTTATGCCGAACGCGCCCGTCTGCCGGCCGACTGGGTGGTCAAACTGCCGGCCGGTCTTTCCCTGCACGACGCAATGGCGCTGGGCACGGCCGGTTTCACGGCGGGGCTCGCCGTGGTGCGCATGGAGCACGACGGCCTGAGCCCGGAAAAGGGGCCGGTGGTGGTTTCCGGTGCGACCGGCGGCGTCGGCAGCATCGCGATAGCGATTCTTGCCAGGCGCGGTTACCACGTTGTCGCCCTGACCGGCAAGGAGGCCGAGAGCGACTATCTGAAACACCTCGGTGCCAAGGAAGTCATGCTGCGCCAGTCGCTCGACCTGGCGAAGATCAAGCCGCTGGGCAAGGAAACCTGGGCCGGTGCGGTGGATAACCTGGGCGGCGACGTGCTGGCCTGGATGGCCAGCACCATGCAGGTGGGCGGCACACTGGCCGCGATCGGCCTGGCCGCCAGCTTCAGTCTCAATACCACCGTCATGCCCTTCATCTTGCGTGGCGTCAGCCTGCTGGGCATCGATTCCGTAAACTGCCCGATGGCGCAGCGGGCGGAAGTCTGGCGGCATCTGGCGACGGACATGCGTCCGGCCCACCTGGCGGCGGGCCAGGGCGGCATGACGCGCGACATCGCTTTTGCCGATTTGCCGGCGGCATTCGACGACTACATTCAAGGCCGCGCCAGAGGTCGTGTCGTGGTCAACATCGCAGCCTGAGCAATACTCAGTTCCACCTCTTACCAACTAAAAACGAATCAGCGAGGATCCTCATGGGAAAGTATGCCGAGTTTCACCAGCGTTCAATCAATCAACGCGATGACTTCTGGGCCGAGCAGTCGGCGTTGATCGACTGGCAGACGCCGCCAAAGCAAATCTGTGACTATTCCCGACCGCCGTTCGCCAACTGGTTCGTCGGCGGCAAGACCAACCTCTGCCACAACGCCGTTGATCGCCACGCCGCCAAGCGTCCCGATGCCCGCGCCCTGATCTACATCTCGACCGAGACCAACGAGGAAAAGAGCTATTCCTTCGCCGAACTCAAGTCGGAAGTCATGCGCATGGCGGCGATCATGAAGTCGCTGGGCGTCGCCAAGGGTGACCGCGTCCTGATCTACATGCCGATGATCGCCGAGGCGACCTTCGCCATTCTTGCCTGCGCCCGCATCGGCGCCATCCATTCGGTCGTCTTCGGCGGCTTCGCCTCCGGTTCGCTGGCGACGCGCATCGACGATGCCAAGCCGAAGCTGATTGTTTCCAGCGATGCCGGCATGCGCGGCGGCAAGGCGGTACCCTACAAGCACCTGCTCGATGAAGCCTGCAAACTCGCCGAGTTCCCGCCGCAGAAGACGCTGATGATCGATCGCGGCCTGGACAAGGGTTGGCCCCGGGTCGCCGGTCGCGACGTCGATTACGCCGAGCTGCGGGCGCAGCACATGAATGCCGACGTGCCCTGCGAGTGGCTGGAATCGACCGAGCCGTCGTATATCCTCTACACCTCCGGCACCACCGGCAAGCCGAAAGGCGTGCAGCGCGATACGGGCGGCTATGCCGTGGCGCTGGCGGCGTCGATGAAGCACATATTCACCGGCGGCGAAGGCGAGACCATGTTCTCCACCTCCGACATCGGTTGGGTGGTCGGCCACAGCTATATCATCTACGGCCCGCTGATCGCCGGCATGGCCACCATCATGTACGAGGGCACGCCGATCCGTCCGGATCCCGGCATCTGGTGGCAGATCGTCGAGAAATACAAGGTCAATGTCATGTTCTCGGCGCCGACCGCAGTTCGTGTGCTGAAGAAGAGCGACAACAGCTGGCTGCACAAGTACGACCTGTCGTCCCTCAAACACCTGTTCCTCGCGGGCGAGCCGCTCGATCAGCCGACCCACGAATGGATCATGGGCGAGCTCAAACTGCCGGTGATCGACAATTACTGGCAGACCGAAACCGGCTGGCCGATATTGTCCACGGTGCGTGGCGTCGAGGACACCAAGATCAAGTTCGGCACGCCGAGCTTCGCCGTCTACGGCTATGACCTGCGCATCTTCCGCGAGGACGGCACGGTATGCGATGCCAATGAAAAAGGCATTGTCGGCATCGTGCCGCCGCTGCCGCCCGGCTGTCTGTCTACCATATGGGGCGACGACGACCGCTTTGTCAGCACCTATTTCAGCCTGTTCAAGGAGCCGCTCGTCTATTCCTCCTTCGACTGGGGCATCAAGGACGAAGAGGGCTATCACTACATCCTCGGTCGCACCGACGACGTCATCAACGTTGCCGGTCACCGCCTCGGTACGCGCGAGATCGAAGAGGCGATACAAGGCCACGCGGCGGTCGCCGAAGTCGCCGTGGTCGGCGTCAGCGATCAGTTGAAGGGCCAGGAGCCGGTGGCCTTCGCCGTGGTCAAGGATGCGGCGCGAGTCGCCACCCCCGAATTGCGTGTGGCCCTGGAAGCGGAGATCAAGAAGGCCGTCGACAACAGCCTGGGTGCCATCGCCCGGCCGAAGCGGGTGCATTTTGTTACCGGCCTGCCCAAGACCCGTTCCGGGAAGATGCTGCGACGTTCCATTCAGGCGCTCGCCGAAGGCCGCGATGCCGGCGACTTGACCACCATCGACGATCCGTCCACCCTCGAGCAGATCAAGGCGGCATTGGCGGGCTGATAAACTGTTTGACCGAAGGCGCGATTCGGGTAGAATTCGCGCCTCTTTTGCAGGCAGCAGGCGCGTAGCTCAGCTGGTTAGAGCACCACCTTGACATGGTGGGGGTCGTTGGTTCGAGTCCAATCGCGCCTACCAACACCAAGGGTTTTGACGAGAGTGACCACTATAAGAGTCACGTCAGAACCTCCTCAGAGGCGTCAGAGCCGTGTCACTTTGATACAGAAGTTGACACAGGCTCTGTCAGACCGAGGTCGATAGGCTTGATGCGGTTAGCTGCCGTGCGCAGGCGCTCCACGTTGAAGTGGGCGTACCGCTCCACAGAGCGGTGGTCAGTCCAAGCCCCTAGCTCCTTGATCTCTGCGAGGTCGGAACCGCCAGCAAGCTGCCAAGAGGC
>CAINHS010000011.1 GCA_903848955.1 uncultured beta proteobacterium | reverse complement strand
CGTCCTTGACCGGCAGACCGTAGGGATCAATCGTCAGGCAAGGCAGCGCGCAATCGGCATTGACGGCCGTCTGTGTGGCAGGTGTGGCTGCCGACAGGAACGCCCCCGACTCGGCCGTCACGGTCAGCGTCTTTTGCGCACTGTCCCACAGGGCCAGTGAAATGCGCAGCTCATCGACCAGCGGCATGTTGAGCACGGTCGCCGGTGTATCACTGATGATCCGAACCCGTGCCGTCGTGGCGGCTGGCCTGGTCAGGGCCGTCGCCGGCATCCCGGTTTGCAGTGGCGTTGTGGCACCCTGGAAAAATTCAAAGCGCGCTGGCACACCGGCATCTGTCGGCAAGGCAAAGCGCGTCATCGCCGCCTCGGACACCTGAACCGTGGGCGCCGCCGGATCGCCAGAGAACAGGGTCATGCCCAGCACAGGCAGCACGCCACCTGACTTTTGCGCGGCGGTGGCCCAGACACCCACCTGAAACCTGTCAGGTAGGCCATCGGCGTTGGTATCCACCGCCTTGTAAGTGGCGCGGTCGATCTGCGAAACAGACGGGATAGCGCCAGCAAAATAGCGCCCGAACAACTGAAAGCCCGTGGTGCTGTACACCGCTTCCGTAGCGGCGCAATTACCCGTAGCCACGCCCGGTCCTTCGACCAGCACGTAGTTGGCAAAAGGCATGGCCTTGATTTCTGCCGGAATCCAGGTCTTGCTGCTGGCACGCAAGGGGTTGGCCAGGTCGCTGCCGGTCACCGGCGTTCCCGCTGCCGCGTAATCGGCGATGTACTTTTTTCCATCGGGTCCGATGAACGGCGGCTTGACCGCGCCGCCAGGCGTGGCCGACCATTGCAGGAACGGACCCGTCGAGCCGGCGAGCGGGCCATCAAAGCTGCCGATGCCGATGTCAGAAGTCTGGATCAGGCGGTTGCCCGCGGCGCCGACAAACGTTTGTGGCGCGTTATTGGGCGTGTAATAGGTGTAGCTGCCGGAGCAGGCCAGATTGTCCTGGCGGGCGCGCCAGCGGTTGAAGGTGATCTGGGAGCCAGCCGTCGGCACGCCGGCAACAAAGGCGCCCGTCAGGCCCATGGTCAGCACCAACTTGCCGGCGCCTGAGATGGGCAGCCCGGTTTTCTTGTCCAGCCCCGCGGTAGCGAGCGTGACCGAAGCAAGGGTGTAAAAATGCTCGGCCGCCCAGTTCGCCGGAAACACTTCGGGCACGGTCAGCACGCCGTTGGGCAGCGGGCCGGGCACCACTGCGCAGCCGCCGGCAGCCAGCACCGCCGCGTCCAGGTTGACGCACAGTTCGAGCGCCACGCCTTTTTGGTCCATGTACCAGACCGGAAAACCATGTGCCGCATCCACCGGACCGGCCCGATCGAGAACGGCCAGAGCCGCCGACGAAAGGCCTGCAGCTGCAACCGCCAACACCAGATGTTTAACACTACGGGACATAGGAAATTTCTCCTTCACTTGCCCGTAAGTCTACGAAGCAAGGCCCCGCGAGTCAGTCGCTCCTTTGTCGACTGATTGTCACCGTACGTAACACCCTAAAAACCCTCTTTTGGATGATG
>CAINHS010000010.1 GCA_903848955.1 uncultured beta proteobacterium | reverse complement strand
GGCAGTGCGCCCTGCCATGTCCTGGTGGCCGGCTGGCAGGCGGCCATGTGGCACAAGCGCATCCTCCTCGCCAGCGATGGCAGCGACCACAGCGACAGCGTCGCCGAACTCGCAGCCCAGCTCGCCCGGATCACCGGCACGCCGGTCACCATCGTCTCCGCCATCGCCCACGAAAAGCAGCGCGCCGAAGCGGCCGCCGATGCCGCGCACAAGGCCGGGCTGATGCGGCTCGACGGGGTGGTCTGCGACACGCGTATCGTCATCGCCTCTGCGCAACAGGCCATCATCGAGGCGGCGGAGGAACTGGATGCCGACCTGGTCGTGATCGGTCAGCGCCGCGGCAAGGGTCTGAACCGTGTTATCGCCGGCAGCATCACCGAACGGCTTATCGGCACGCTCAAGTGTGCCGTGCTGGTGGTCAAGCCGGCCGTCGAAAGCGGCGACGTCGAGGCCGCCATCGCCAAGCAATCCTGAGTATTCCGGATCGATAAAGACGGCGTCAGGCCGCCGCCACCGGCATCGCGCGCCGGTCGAGCAGCGCCATCCAGCCGCGGATCACACGGTAGAGCACCCACAAGCCGGTACCGACGATGACCATCATCGCCGCCGGAATGCCGATCAGGGTGATCGCCAGCAGGCCGGCCACCAGCAGCCACAGCGCGGCGAACCAGAAGCTGCGCAACTGCCAGCGCCAGTGCGTCGCCAGCCAGGTGCCGCGCACCCTGTCGCGGGTGACGTAGTTGATGATCACGGCGATGATCGACGGCCAGCCGAAGACGAAGGCGCCGATGATGGTGGCCGAACTGAGGATGCCGGAAGCCGCCGACAGCGCGTGCAGCCCGTACATCACGTGGCACCAGGCGCGCGGCCCTTCCAGGCTGCCGTCGGTTTCGTCGTGCGCAGGAATCACTTCGGCTTCGGTCATCGCAGTCTCCTACAGGCCAAGCTGTTGCCACAGCGCGTCGACGCGCTGCTTTACCGCCGGGTCCATGGCGATGGGGCGGCCCCATTCGCGCGTGGTCTCGCCCGGCCACTTGTTGGTGGCGTCGATGCCCATTTTGCTGCCGAGGCTGGCCACCGGTGAAGCGAAATCGAGGTAATCAATCGGCGTGTTCTCGGCAATCAGGGTGTCGCGCGCGGCATCGACGCGGGTGGTGAGCGCCCAGATCACTTCCGGCCAGGAGCGGACATCGACGTCGTCGTCGGTGACGATGATGAACTTGGTGTACATGAACTGGCGCAGGAAGCTCCAGATGCCGAACATCACCCGCTTGGCATGGCCCGGATACTGCTTTTTGATGCTGACCACCGCCATGCGGTAGGAGCAGCCCTCCGGCGGCAGGTAGAAATCGGTGATCTCGGGGAACTGCTTTTGCAGCAACGGGACAAAGACTTCATTCAGGGCCAGGCCGAGCATCGCCGGCTCGTCGGGCGGCTTGCCGGTGTAGGTCGAGTGGTAGATCGGATCGCGGCGCAGGGTGATGCGCTCGATGCTGAACACCGGGAACTCGGCCACCTCGTTGTAGTAGCCGGTGTGATCGCCATACGGGCCTTCCTTTGCTGTTTCGCCCGGATTGATGACGCCCTCCAGCACGATCTCGGCGGACGCCGGCACCTGCAGGTCCGAGCCGAGACACTTAACCAGTTCCGTCTTGGCGCCGCGCAGCAGGCCGGCGAACTGGTACTCGGAAAGCGTATCCGGCACCGGCGTCACGGCCGCCAGTATCGTCGCCGGGTCGGCGCCGATCACCACCGCCACCGGGAAAGGCTCGCCGGGCCGCGCAGCGCAATGCTCGCGGTAGTCCAGCGCACCGCCGCGATGCGCAAGCCAGCGCATGATGACTTTGTTAGGCGCGATGACCTGCTGGCGGTAGATACCGAGGTTCTGTCTTGTCTTTTGCGGCCCGCGCGTGACCACCAGGCCCCAGGTGATCAGGGGCGCTGCGTCGCCCGGCCAGCAGGTCTGCACCGGCAGCCGCCCCAGATCGACATCCGCGCCTTGCCACACGACGTCCTGGCAGGGCGCCGAATTCACCACTCTGGGCGCCATGTTGAGCACCTGCTTGAGCACCGGCAGCTTGTCCCAGGCATCCTTCAGGCCCCTCGGCGGTTCGGGCTCCTTGAGGTAGGCGAGCAGCGTGCCGACTTCGCGCAACCGGGCTTTCCAGTCAATAGCCGCGCTGTCCTCCTCTTCACCGGCGGCAATGCCCAGCGCCACCCGGCGCGGCGTGCCGAACAGGTTGGCCAGCACCGGCATCGAATGTCCCTTGGGCTTTTCGAAAAGCAGTGCCGGCCCGCCGGCACGCAGCACGCGGTCGGCGATTTCGGTCATCTCAAGATATGGATCGACCTCGACGGCAATGCGCTTGAGTTCGCCGAGCGCTTCCAGTTGGGCGATGAAATCGCGCAGATCGGTATATTTCATGGCGTGAGTGTAACCGTCCGTCCCTTGCCTTGCTTCATGCCCTGTGCCGGCCGCCTCACTGCGCCAATCCCGGCCAAAGGTTGAATTCGGCGACGATGCCGGCAAAGATCGCTGCGCCGAACCAGTTGTTGTGCCGGAAAGCGGCGAAGCAGCCATCGCGGCGGCGCTCGCGGATCAGGGTGTAGTGGTAGGCCGCCAGCGCGGCGGCGGCGGCGAGGCCGGCAAAGTACAGCGGGCCGTAGGCCTGCTGGCGGCCGACAGCCGTCAGGATGCCCAGCATGGCGACGTAGCAGAGCATGACCGCCACCACGTCGAAGCGGCCGAAGGTGATGGCCGCGGTGCGGATGCCGATCTTGAGGTCGTCGTCGCGGTCGACCATGGCGTATTCGGTGTCATAGGCCAGCGCCCAGAAAATGTTGGCGGCCAGCAGCGTCCAGCCCAGAGGACCGACATGGCCGTTCACGGCGGCAAATGCCATGGGGATACCGAAGCCGAAGGCGACGCCGAGGTAGGCCTGCGGCAAGGCGAAGAAACGCTTGGTGAAGGGATAGCTGGCGGCGAGGAACACGGCAATCAGCGCCAGCCACCACACCTGGCGCAGAATCGGCAGTATCAGCAGGAAGGAGCAGAAGATCAGCACGGCCGCCAGCGTCAGCGCCTCGCGCGTCGACACCCGGCGCGCCGCCAGCGGCCGGTCTTTGGTGCGTTCGACGTGCGGGTCGAAATCGCGGTCGGCATAGTCGTTGATGACGCAGCCGGCAGAGCGCATCAGCAGCGTGCCCAGCGCAAAGATCCAGACCAGCATCCAGTGCGGCTGGCCTTCGGTCGCGATCCACAGCGCCCACAGCGTCGGCCACAGCAGCAGCAGCGTGCCGATCGGCTTGTCCAGCCGCATCAGCTTTTCGTAGAGATCGAGGCGTTGCTTGAGTTCGGCGATAGTCATGCGCCGATTTTACCGGTAGCCGGGCAAGCGCAACTTGTGTTGCAAATTTCTCCGGCTGCCCCGTTGCCGAGGGCGCCGGTCAGAGCAGCGATCTCCGCAAGCAGCGCTTCATCGTCACTTCATGTCATCGGTGGCCGGCTTTCAAACACCATGTGGGAACTGGCGCCGGTGATGACTGCCGGCTCGTCGCTGCTGTTCGACTTGTGAGCTTGGATGGCTCAGATGCAGCGGGAGCGGCCACTGGCCCTGGCTGAATCTACTTCTGCAGCCGGACATCAGCGGACCTGGCCACCCCGCCTCCATTGAGGGTGATTGTTCGGCTCAATTTCCCGTTAGCCGACATTGGATCGGCCCCACCGATTTCCTCCGTCTGAACTTGGGCCGTGCAGCGACTGGAGTCAATCACGATGCTGCACGCATGAGTTTTGAGCGACAGGGTTAGCTATGCAACTGATGGATCGGCTGCACCGCCAGTCGCATGCCCATGGCCCTGAGAATCGCAGAAAGTGTTTTCAATTCCGGATTCCCCTGCTCGGACAGCGTGCGATAGAGCGAATGAGCATTCACCTCTGCCGAGCGCGCTATTTCCTGCACGCCGCCAAACGCCTTGCTCAGGCTGCGTAGCGCCAGCATAAGATCGGTTTCGTCGCCATCGACCAGTACGGAGTTCAGATACTCAGCCGCCAGTTCCGGGTCGCGGCGGAACATTTCCACCGTTGCTTCATCGTGAGTCCGGTGTGCTTTAGCCATTTCGTTTCTCCCAATCTTTCAAATATCCGACTGCCCGGTCAATGTCCCTGCTCTGCGACTTCTTGTCGCCGCCACTGGTGAGCAATATCACCTGATTGCCAACCTGCGCGTAATACACCCGGTATCCGGCACCAACATCGATTCGCAACTCGCCGATGCCGTCCCGCAAAGACTTGCAATCCCCAAACAAGCCAGCCTCAACACGAGCGATGCGCTTGATAACGGCGATTTTTGCTATGCGGTCACGAAGGCCGTCAAGCCAATCCTGGTAGAGATCGTTCTGCTTCTCATCGAGGTAATGGATGATTTCGTACGCGGCCACATTTTAGCTTATAAGCGAATATTTGCAAGCTTGGCTGGGTTCGCACCATGTCGCCAGACGTGCGCAAAATCAGGTTTCATTCAACCAAAAAGGAGTCTGATATGGAAGCCACTCAACATGGGAACCCTGGAACAAAGGCAAGCTGATTGGCCAGAAGCCACCGCTGAAGCCGAAGGACATTTGGGCAATCCGAATTCAGCTTCAGAACGATCATCAGGTTCGAGACCTTGCCATGTTCAACCTCGCGATCGACAGCAAACTGCGGGGTTGCGACCTGGTCAATCTGCATGTTCGGGACATCACTCACGGCAACAGGGTTTTGGCCCGTGCGATGGTCGTGCAGCGAAAAACGCAACGGCCCGTGCAGTTTGAACTGACGGAGCCTACGCGGGTCGAAACCATGGCTGGCGTCACATTGGTATTGTTGGTTGCCGTCATGTTCTCGCCCCCGCTATCCGCAATGATAGATGTGCTCTCGAATGACCGTCTGCCATTGGGTTCTCGATTGCGGGAACTATTCAGACGGCGGCGACGTGATCACTGAGGCAATTGGTATTGTGTTGATTGGCTGCCGCTTCAAGGTAACGAATTGGGCACAACCAGCGACGACGGCTTTGCTGAGAAGTCACCTTTCCAACCGTTCGTTGCAATTCTCAATTGCGCTGGTCCGAACCGGGTCAGCGTAAATTTTCCCCCATTGCCAATCGCCAATCGCAGGATCAGGTTGGCGGCAGGACCCAAGCGAATCTGCTCCCCGGTAAAGGTGGTTTCGAGGCCCGATTCCACCTTGCAGATCGTGCCCTTGGTTTGTGCCCAAAGACCTTCCCCGGTCTTGTTGAACTCCATCAACAGCAAACCGTCTCTTTCCATGATCGTTACAGACAATGGCCGACCATCGTCCATCGTTGTTTCTTCCCAGTAGAGAGAGAAGCTCTTGTCGCCGAGTATCGACCTTAATTCGCGGATGGTGCCTGCACAAGCAGGTGCCTCGACACCTGCGCAATTCAAGGACGTCAGCAGCGCAATGCACGGCAGGAGTAATTTGAAAAGCATAATGAAATAACCCGTCGAGTCCTCAGAAATCGGACACGGTAACCGAACTCGTGACGTATGGGCTTGAAATTGTCAGCCCATCGGCGAAGATAGACGCGCGGTCTCACCCCCAGCGGATAGCACTGGTTATTGCGCTTACGAAGGGTGGTTCTTTGGTCATTTGGGCTTTCGCTGTTAATCAGGAGAGCCCAGTTTGCCAACTGAACATTGCCGATATATTAAGATCGCGGGACAAGCAGGGGGTGCTTTGTAAGCGATAGCTAAGGCGCTACTGGTTTTCGTCGATCGCCGCGTTAATAGGGATATTTGAGTGAGGCGGATATCAAATCTCGCCCGACTATTTGCTGACTACGAACCCAACTGGTGCGCCGACGGATTTCCCTTCCTTCGGCATCATCGGCGTACTCGGAATGGGATTGCCTGCCTGAGCTGTCTTCTGATTGGCTAGACACGCAGCTCACTGAAATAGCCCGCATAAGAGGCAAAAAGCCCACGCAATCAAGCGCAGGCTTTTTGAGTTTCAACCCTGACCGCCAAGGCCAAGGCAATCGGCATTTCGCCGCAAGGGCACTACACGGTTCTTTCAACGAAACCTCTCGAATTGGGATCATTTACGCTCCAACCGAATGCAGCCATCACAACCAACTCTGCCAAGGTCGCTGCGTCCCCAACTCAGTCCAACTATAGACCGTGGTACCGGAAAGGCAAAAACTTTCAACAGGCTGTGCTTACCTGCGAATCAATCCCGGCCGGCAAATCCCAGCAATTGCAGCAGGCTGAGGAACAGGTTGTAGATCGAGACGAACAAGCTGACGGTAGCCATGATGTAGTTGGTCTCGCCGCCGTGGATGATGTTGGAGGTTTCAAACAGAATCATGCCCGACATCAGCAACACGAAGGCCGCTGAAACGGCTAACGATAGGGCGGGAATCTGGAGAAAAACGCCCGCCAGACTGGCTAGAAAAGCCACGATTACGCCAGCCATCAGGAATCCCCCCATGAAGCTGAAGTCCTTTCGGCTAACCAGAGCATAAGCAGACAGGCCGAGAAATACGGCGCCGGTGCCGCCCATGGCCATCATCACGGTCTGGTTCCCGTTGGGCATCGACAAATAGTGGCTGACAATCGGGCCGAGGGTATAACCCATGAAGCCGGTAAGCGCGAACACAGCGGCAATGCCCCAGGCGCTGTTACGCAGTTTGGTGGTCAGAAACAGTAGCCCGTAAAAGCCCACCAGAGTAATGATCATGCCGGGGCCTGGCAGTCTGAGCGCGATCGCGGTACCTGCGACCGCTGCGCTGAACAGCAGGGTCATTGACAGCAAGGCGTAGGTGTTACGCAGCACGCGGTGCGTGGAGAGTAAGTGAGCGACCTCGCTGCGGCCGCCAGTAGCTACAAGAATGCGATCATTCATGATGAACGTCCTTTGTTGTTGCATCAGATTCAGACAAGCGCCCACAACGCTGCGTGGGCGGCCTGCGCCACAAGTGGCGGCGACTAGCCATTTTGCAATGGAACCATTGTATGTTCGCAGAACTTAAGCAATCCTTAACGCCGGGTCGGAATGGGCGGTAGCCAAGAACACCAAGGATTCCATTTCATGCGCTCTGTCGAGTTCGGTGACAGAGATGCTCGATTCTTCTCGGTGTTTTAACGGAACAGCATGTCGGTGCTGGAACACCCCCAAAGTTCAATCGGTGCTCCCACTGAGAGTCGGAGCGCGGCCCTGACCTTCGATGCCGTGACTGGGCGGCTGAACGAAATGCTCTGGGCAAGTAGCTGCCCTGCCAAACGGTACATCCAGGTGCGGCGCTTTACGATCATGAAGCTCCCCCTCGGTAAGCCCTATTGAGCAACGATAGTCCTCAAGCGCATTCTGCGCCTGGCGCAGTGCCTCGTTCTGCATTTCCAGTTCGATCTGATGCAAGCGTGCCCCTTGGGCAGTTGCTCAGGGAGTAATGGTCTATCTGAAATGTGACTCCTTGATGACTACCGCCACAGCTGGCACTTAGCGGGTTCAACTCACTACATCAAGGGGGCGTTGGCTGTTGCGACAATGCCGCAGAGCAAAATGATGTCCACCACAATTTCAAGCACAGCCAATTTCACAGTGTCATCGCAACGCTTGTTCGCGACCCTGCCTGAGAACCAATCCAAGCCTAGAAAATGCACGCTCATCATCGCCACCTTTACTTGGATGGTACCGAATTATCTTCTTGCTCTAGGGGCCCTCAAGCTTTCAGCAATTCTTCGCGGCCACCCAGCCAGCGCTTCAGATGCGCGGCGGCAAGCTCCGGCGCGTCACGCAGCATGTCCTCCGCCACGGCGCGCGCCTGCTCCACCAGTGCCGCATCTTCGAGATCGGCATAGCGCAGCAGCGGCAGGCCGCTTTGCCGCGCGCCGATGAACTCGCCGGGGCCGCGCAGACGCAGGTCCTCGCGGGCGATCTCGAAACCGTCGGTCGTTTCGAAAATTACTTTCAGCCGCGCCCGGGCAAGCTCGCCCAGCGGCCGGGCATACAGAAGAATGCAGGTGGATTGCGCCGTGCCGCGGCCGACACGGCCGCGCAACTGGTGCAACTGCGCGAGGCCGAAGCGCTCGGCGTGTTCGATGACCATCAGGCTGGCATTGGGCACATCGACGCCGACTTCGATCACCGTGGTCGCGACCAGCACCTGGATTTCGTTGCTGACGAAGGCGCTCATCACGGCGGCTTTTTCCGCGGCCTTGAGCCGGCCGTGCACCAGGCCGATGCGCAGGTCGGGCAGGTCGGCGGCGAGGCGCGCGTAAGTTTCCTCGGCGGTTTTCAGCTGCAGGGTTTCGCTCTCCTCGATGAGAGGGCAGACCCAGTAGGCCTGGCGGCCGCCGCGACAGGCCTCATGCACCCGCGCCACGACCTGGTCGCGACGGGCTTCGGCAACCAGCTTGGTGGTGACCGGCGTGCGCCCCGGCGGCAGTTCGTCGAGCACCGAGACATCGAGGTCGGCGTAGTAGCTCATGGCCAGCGTGCGCGGGATCGGCGTCGCCGACATCGCCAGCTGATGCGCGAACTGGCCCTTCTCCTTCAGCGCCAGGCGCTGGCGCACGCCGAAGCGGTGCTGCTCGTCGACGACGGCAAGGCCGAGGCGGGCGAACTCGACGCGGTCTTCGATCAGGGCATGGGTGCCGATCACGATGGTCGTCGCGCCGGCACCTATTCTTGCAATCGCGGCGTCCTTGTCGCGCTTCTTCAGGCTGCCGGTGAGCCAGGCCACTTCCAGTCCGATGGGCTGCAGCCAAGCCGCCAGCTTGCGGTAATGCTGCTCGGCAAGGATCTCGGTCGGTGCCATCAGGGCGGCCTGATGCCCGGCCTCCACCGCCTGCAGCATGGCCAGCGCGGCCACCACCGTCTTGCCGCTGCCGACGTCGCCCTGCAGCAGGCGCTGCATCGGATGGGGCTGGGCGAGGTCGGCGGCGATCTCCTGCCAGGCCCGCTGCTGCGCCCCGGTCAGGCGGAAGGGCAGGGACGCCAGCAGGCTCGCGGTCAGCGTCAGCGACGGCGCCAGTCGGGGCGCGCCGCGCGCCCGGCGCGCGGGGTAGGCCCGGCGCAGGCTCAACTGCTGCGCCAGCAGTTCGTCGAACTGCACCCGGCGCCAGGCCGGAAGCTGCCGCGATTCGAGCGCGGCCTGCGCCATTTCAGGCGGCGGCGTATGCAGAAAACGGACGGCGGCGGCGAACCCGGGCAGGCCCAGGCGTTCGCCTACGCCGGCCGGCAGCGTCTCGGTCAGATCTTCGCGCTGCAGCGCCCGCTCGATAAGACGGCGCAAGGTGGCCTGACCGAGGCCGGCCGTGGTCGGATAGACCGGCGTCAGGCAATCCGGCAGAGGCGCGTCGTCGAGCAGAACGTGAAAGCGCGGATGAATGATTTCCGGGCCGAGATAACCGTCATGGGCCTCGCCGAAGATGCGCAGGCGGGCACCGGCCTGCAGCGCCTTCTGCTGGCTCGGATAGAAGTTCAGGAAGCGCAGCGTCAGGGCACCTGTCGCATCCCTGACCCGCGCCAGAAGCTGGCGGCGCGGCCGATAGGCGATTTCGCTGTCGACTACCTC
Organism: uncultured beta proteobacterium; assembly: GCA_903848955.1. GTDB lineage: Bacteria > Pseudomonadota > Gammaproteobacteria > Burkholderiales > Rhodocyclaceae > Sulfuritalea. The sequence goes on along the minus strand of CAINHS010000010.1, from coordinate 10,028 downwards.
GACTTCGAACTGCGCCGCAATGCCGGGCTGCGCGTCCTCGAGCGCGGTGATGCGGGTTTCGTCTTCGTAGCGCAGCGGCAGGTGCAGCACATAGTCGGCATCGGTACGCAGACCGAGCCGCGCCAACCTGGCCGCAAGCGTGTTGCCGGTCTTGTTTTCAGCCAAGGACGAGCACGGCATCGGCCTCGACCAATGCGCCGCGGGGCAACTCCTTGACGCCGACCGCAGCGCGCGCCGGATAGGGCTCGCTGACATACCTGGCCATGACCTCGTTCACCTTGGCGAAGTTGGCAAGATCGGTGAGGTAGATGTTGAACTTCACCGCGTCGTTGAGCGTAGCCCCGGCAGCGCCGGCAACGGCCTTGAGGTTGTCGAAGACGCGCACGATCTGGGCGTCGATGCCCTCGACCATCTGCATGCTGACGGGATCAAGGCCGATCTGACCCGACAGGTAAAGCGTCTGGCCGGCCTGCACTGCCTGCGAATAGATGCCGATGGCGGCGGGGGCGGCGGAAGTTGAAATGATCTTGCGGCTCATGGCAGACCCTCAGGCGTTGGCAATGTTGTAATCGAGGCGCACAAACACGTGCTGCAGTCCGCGCCGGGTATCGAGATTGATGACCAGCGGGCCGTTGAGATTGGCGCGCACCGGCTGGCCGGGAGCTTCCTTGCTGAGGATCACCACCACGGCCAGCAGCGCGGCGCAGTCGGCGACCTTGCGCGCCGAATCGCTGATTGCCAGATCGGCAGCCTCGGCGTCGGACAGGACGATGTCGTAGGTGAAACCGAGCCCGGCCGGATCGGCGATGTGGAAGGCGATCGCAGCGTCGTCCAGCGACTGCAGGATAAAGTAGCTGGGCTTTTCGCCTTCCGGATGAAACAGCGAAAAGCGCTTGCAGTTCTCGAACCCGATCAGGCCGCGCGGAAATTCGATGATGCGTTCCGCTGCGACTTCCAGTGTGCCGAAACGCGGACTTTCAATCTTCATGCTGGCTTTCCTTTTGGTTATGGCCACTGCGTGTGGCGTCGATATGGACGTCGATCATGGCGGTGTTATGTCCGGCGCCGGCTTCCGGCAAAACTCCGCTGCGCTGCGTTTTCACTTCTTCAGAGTAAGCAGCAGGCCGCCCTCGAGGCCGAGTTCCTTCAGTTTGGCGCGGGCGACTTCGACTTCTTCCCGCGTCGTGAAGGGCCCGACATGAACGCGGGCCTCGATACTGGACGGGATGCCGTTGAGTTCCAGCTTCGCGCGCAGGTCCTCGGCATTGGCCAGATTGCCGAAGACGCCCATTTGCAACGCGTAGTGCCGCTCGCCGGGTTGCGTGATCGGTCGCGAAGCGGGGGCGCGCCGCCCTGCCGCGGGCGAAACCGCCAGTTCGCGCGCCGGATCCGGTCGCGCCGCCGGCGAAGCCGCAGGCGGCACCGGCACGGACGGATGCATCGACGCCGGGCGGCCGGTAGCAGGCTTGGTCAGCGGTTTGTTTGATGCTTCCGCCGGCAGCGGTTGCAGCGCAGGCGCACCGGGCGAAGCGCTGCTTTCCGGCACGACGTTCTCTTCGACCTTGGCCACCGCCTCCGGCTTTGCTTCGGCCACCGGCTCGGCAGCCTTGGTCTCAACCGCCGGCGCTTCGCCGGCAGGCGGCAGCGCCGCTACCTTGGCAGGAAGCGGCTTCGGCGCATACATGGCATCGAAAATCGCCAGGCTGCCGAGCAGGCCCACCATCACCACGGCGGCGACCGCAATGCGATTGAGAAGACGCCGCTTGAGGGCGTCCTCAGCCGTGGAATCGGTGTCCAGATTCTGAATTTCGTTCATCGCGAACCTCGCCTTGTTCATGCCGTTCAAATTCCGCTCCGCCGCGCGCCAGCGCGACGACCAGTTCCGCTTCGCCTATGGAAATGCCGCAGTGGCCGGCAATGCCGTTGGCCGCCATGCCTTGCTGCGCCAGGACCACCGCCTCGTTGTACAGCGGCGACATGTTTCCCGTCGCCTTGAAGCGCGAGACCTCCCCGGTCAAGCGCACCAGATCCTCGCGCAACTGGGCGCATTCGCGACGCAGGTTCCTCAGTTCGCCCTCGGCGTTGAAGCGCGCCAGTTCATGGGAAAACTCGGTCTCCGGCAAGGCCGGCGCCGTTTGCGGCAACGGTATCTGCGCCGCAAGCGGAACATCGGCCGGCCGTGCGGGCGGCTCCTGCCTGGCTGGCGGGCGGGCCGCATCACTGCGCTTGCCGGCCACCTGGAACAGGCGTATCACGGACAGCGCCAGATAGACCCCGATCCCGGCCGCCAGTACCAGAACCACGTCGCGCCAGCCGATGAAGTCGAGGTCCATCAGGCGCTGCGCTCCAGCGCCTGATCGATGTCCCAGAGGATGTCATCCAGCGTCTCGAGCCCGACCGAAAGGCGCACCATGTCCGCCGTCACGCCGGATGTCAGCTGGTCTGCCGCGCTCAGTTGACGATGGGTGGTCGACGCCGGATGGATCACCAGCGTCTTGGCATCGCCGATGTTGGCGAGATGGGAGCAGAACTGCAGTGCGTCGATGAATTTTTCGCCGGCCGGCTGCCCGCCCTTGACGCCGAAGCTCAGCAGAGCGCCTGCGGCAGGACGCCCGTTTGCCGCCAGGTAGCGCTGCGCCAACGGGTAGCCGGGGCTGGACGGCAGTCCCGGATAATTGACCCAGGCCACCCGGTCATGGTTTTCAAGATGTTGCGCCACGGCCAGGGCGTTTTCGCAATGGCGCTGCATGCGCAGCGGCAAGGTCTCGATGCCCTGCATCAGCTGCCAGGCGGAAAACGGCGACAGCGCAGGGCCGAAGGTGCGCAGGGTTTCCATGCGCGCCTTCATGGTGAAGCCGAAATTGCCGAAGGTCTCGTAGAACTTAACGCCGTGGTACCCGGCCGACGGCTCGGTCATGCCGGGAAATTTGCCGTTGCCCCAATCGAAATGTCCCGATTCGATCACCACCCCGCCCAACGTGGTGCCGTGCCCGCCGAGAAACTTGGTCGCCGAGTGCACGATGATGTCGGCGCCGTGGCGGAAAGGCTGGCACAGGTAGGGCGAAGGCACCGTGTTGTCGATGATCAGGGGCACGCCATGCTCATGGGCAATCGCGGCCACCGCACTGATGTCGAGTACGTTGAGCCGCGGGTTGGCCACCGTCTCGGCGAACACGCAGCGGGTGTTTGGCGAGAGGGCGGCGCGAAAATTCTGCGGCTCGTCGGAATCCACAAAAACCGTCTCGATGCCCAGCTTGCGCAGGCTGACGTCGAGCTGCGAAAAGCTGCCGCCATACAGCGAACGCGCGGCAACGATGCGGTCGCCCGCCTCGCACAAGGTCAGCAGCGCCACCATCTGCGCCGCCAGCCCGGTCGCGGCGGCCAGCGCGGCACGACCGCCCTCCAGCGCGGCCATGCGCTCCTCGAAGGCGGCGACCGTGGGGTTGCCGATGCGGGAATAGACGTTGCCGAAGGTTTGCAGGTTGAACAGGCTGGCCGCGTGCTCCGCCGAATCGAAGACAAAGGACGTGGTCTGGTGGATCGGCAAGGCGCGCGCTCCCGTCGCCGCGTCCGGCTGGGCGCCGGCATGCAGGCAGAGCGTTTCGATACCGTAGTGGCGATCCGTCATGAGAAGGGGCAGCGGCAGAAATCGTGACAAGGGCAAATTGCCTTGATAATAGCGGCCCGGTTACCCCGCATAAGACGCGATCAACCCGGCCTTTGACCCATGTTTCTGCCGAAGGAACTCCCCGTCGCCCTGATTCTGTCGTCCGCCGGCCCCGTGCTGCCGGCACGGCACGGGCGTCCCGGCCAACGCTGCAACCGTTTCAAGGAAATGCCATGAATGACGAACTCCTGATCGGCCTTGTCTCGATCTCCGACCGCGCCTCCAGCGGCATCTACGAAGACAAGGGCATCCCGGCGCTGCGCGAGTGGTTCGCCGCGGCGCTCAGTTCCTCCTGGCGCATGGAAACGCGCCTGATCCCCGATGAACAGGCCGCCATCGAACAGACCCTGATCGAACTCTGCGACAGCGCCGGCTGCCATCTGGTGCTGACCACGGGCGGCACCGGCCCTGCACTGCGCGACGTGACGCCGGAAGCCACGCTGGCGGTGGCGCACAAAGTCATGCCCGGCTTCGGCGAGCAGATGCGGCAGATCTCGCTGAACTTCGTGCCGACCGCGATACTGTCGCGCCAGGTCGGGGTGATCAGGGGCAAATCGCTGATCCTGAACCTGCCGGGGCAGCCGAAGTCGATCAGGGAAACGCTCGAAGGCGTCAAGGATGCCGAAGGCCGGCAACGGGTGCCCGGCATTTTCGCCGCGGTGCCCTACTGCCTTGACCTGATCGGCGGGCCGTATGTGGAAACCCGCGAGGCAGTAGTCAAGGCCTTCCGGCCGAAATCGGCGATACGGCCGCCCGCGGCATGAACGCTTAACCGGCTACCCGAAATTCAGCAGGGGCACTGTACCGCACTTCGAGGATAGCCGGTGTCGGGCAGGCGCCGCTGGCGCAGCTTTGGAACCAGTCAAGCGCATACTGTTACAGACGAATTTTCATCCGACGCAGATTCTTTACGTTACAGAGGGGCAGCCTTGCAATGGAGTTCGAAAACATGAAACGTTATCTGATTGCAGGGACACTCGTCGCAGCGGTTTTTGGTTCCCCTGTTTTCGCTGCTGACGTTGGAGTATCGGTTAGCATCGGACAACCGGGCTTCTACGGCAGAATTGAAATTGGTGATTTCCCCAAGCCTGTGGTGATCTATAGTCAGCCGGTAGTAATCCAGAGAGGGTCGGTGAGCCGTCTCCCGATTTATTTGCGAGTTCCCCCCGGTCACGCCAGGAACTGGAAGAAGCACTGTCACAAATACGACGCCTGCGGTGAGCGGGTCTATTTTGTGAAGGACGATTGGTACAACAAAGAATACGTCCCGCGCTATCAGGAGCGGAATGGCGGTCGCCGTGAGAACAACCGCGGCGAAGACAGGCGCGACGGCCGTGGCGATGATCACGATAAAGGCAAGGGGCCCGGTCGCAAGGACTAGCCGCGCAGCCGGTGTCCAAGCGGTGCTCTCGCCGGTAGCCATAAACCGGTGGAACGCAGTCAGCAAACCGCGTTCATGTCGAGTACCAGGAAATATGCGTAGATACGCATGAAATCCTTTCTACAAGATGGGAAGTCAAAATGAATACAAGAATAACTGTACGACTGCGGGCCACACTGTTCTTGGCTGCTATGTTTGTTCCGCTTCTGGGTTGCAACACTATCGAAGGCGTAGGCAAAGACATCCAAGCGGGGGGTAAGATAATCAAGGACGAGGCGAAGGAGATCAAAAGCAAAATGTGATTTCAGGGATTACATTGAACCGGGCCACTAATGGCCAGTCAGCAATCCGGTGTCCGCAGCAGCAGCGCGGCAGCACAGGCAGATCATGGCCGTCAGTCGCAGTCATCCGGGAACGCATCCCGCCAGGCTCACGCCCGAATGATCAACTGAACGACTGTACGAAGAAATTCGCTATGACGAAATCGGTACCTGTCGCGATCACCTCCCGCGGGTGCGCGCGGGCAGTCTTGCGGTCGACAGTGAACACCAGCCCGACAGATTCTTCAAAGGCATTGACCGGCAGCGCCATGCGCACGTATTCGCCGACTTCCGGGACATCCAGCAGCAGCGCTTCGGTATGCAGGCCGCCGGCGTCGGCAAATACGGCACGGGGCGCCTTCGACACGGTCTCGATGCCGACGGAGCCCTGATTCAGCCCGCTGCGGTCGTAGCGCCGGACGATGCCGATCAGCCAGTTGTCGCCGCCCTCCGGCTGCATGCCGACCATGACCCCGATGCGAATCCAGTCACTGCGGGACGTGCTGACCTGGGCGCAGAAGCCGCCCAGACTGACATCATCGATCACCCATGCATCGACCGCCTGGCTGCCGCCGTCGCCGCCGGAAAGCCGCTGATACACGGCGCCCATCCCATTCACCACCTTCAGGGGCGAGTTGATTCTGCGCCTGGCGTTGCTGCGCATCGGCGGCTTCGGCGCCCAGCAAATAGCCAGGTGCTCGAGAACCTTCACCACGGTGCCGACTTCGTATTGCGCGCCGAGATTGATGCCGGGCGGCACGCGACCTTCACCGCGAATCTGCTGCAGGGTCTTTCCGACCGCTTCCACCGCCCGCGTGCCATTGAAGAAGCGCAGGGTCGGCGTGACCGCGGGCAATTTGGCGAGCCGCGTCGGCGGCAGGGGCTTGGCGGCATCCACCCAATACACGTTCTCCGGCCGGACTTCCCGGATCAGCGAAAAGTAGGGCAGAAAGTAGGCGATGAAACGTTCGGCAATCTCGATCGCCAGCGGCTGCAGGTTGTCCACCGATGTAGCATGGAAAACCAGCACCTTGAGGTATTCCGCCTCGATCGTGCTCTCGGCCTGACCGGCATAGAACTGCATCGGCTTCTGCGCGACTTTGGCCTCGACGGCGAGCAGATAGACGCCGCCCAGGACCATCCAGAACTCGGGCTCGACCGGGCCATAACGGAAGCGCTTCCATTTGAGCTGGGCTGCCAGCGCAGCCACCAGGCGGCCGTAGATCAGCGGCAGCAGCGCGCGGACGCCATCCTCTTCCTTCTCTGCCGCACGATGGCGGGCAATGCCATCGAGATAGGCGCTGGCGAGCTGGCGCCAATAATTGTGACCCAGTTCCCATTGCCGATTTTCCTGGGCACGACCGACGCCCTGCAGTGCAAGGTAGTCGCGACCGAGGCGCCGTGCCTGGGCCACGGCGGCCTGGTCCAGCCTGAGGATCAGATCAAGGCGCGGCGCCAGCTTGAAACTCTCATCGGCGGCGAGCGACTCGATCCACGCGGCGGCGTCTTCCACCGCGCCGAGCGGCTCGCCGACGGTGATCGCGGCGAGAATGCGTTTGACTTCACGCGCATCGGCCAGCGGATGGGTTGTCTTGTTGGAAAAGAATCCGAGCATGTGCAATCTTCCGGTTATTTCCCGTCAGCATAACCGCTCAGGCTGACGCTGTCATTCCTGCGCCAACCACTGTGCCAGCAGTGTCGCCCCCCAGGCAACGCCGAAACCGGTGAGGTCGGACGCGGTGGCGCCCAGTCCGCCGCTGCAACTGGAAGCCGAAAGGTCAACGTGCAGCCACGGCCGCCGGTTGGTAAAGCGCTGCAGGAAGCGTGCGGCGAGAATGTGGTCGGCGTCGCCTTCCAGGGTGCACTGCTTGACATCGGCGACCTTGGAATCGAGCGCGGCATCGTAGTCCTCGTCGAACGGGAAAACGCAGATCCGCTCGCCGCTGGCCCGGCCGGCCGTCACGGCGAGCGAGGCCAGCGATTCGCTGCCGGCAAACACACCCGAGTAGCGGGCGCCCAGCGCCGCATGCATGGAACCGGTGAGGGTGGCGAAATCGATGACAAGGTCAGGCCCCGGCCCGGCCTTGCCGCCGCCCTTGCGCAGCCCCCCGCTCGCCATGAGCAGCGTATCGGCCAGCACCATGCGGCCTTCGGCATCGGTGTGCACGATCTCGATGGTGGTGCCGTCCAGCGCCGTGACAATGTCATTCTGCTTGTAGGCGCCCGGCGACAGGTGGTTGTGGGCGATCGCCAGCCAGCAGTCGATGGCTACCGGCAACTTCATCTCGGCCGCCGCCAGCGTCAGCGCCAGGGCCACCGCGGACCCGTTCATGTCCTCGTGCATGCCGGCCATGTAGCGCGCCGGCTTGAGGTTGTGGCCGCCGGTGTCGAAACAGATGCCCTTGCCGACCAGCGCCACGGTTTTTTTCGCCGGCGCGTCTTTCAACCCCGGCCGCCACGACAGATGCACAATGGCGGCGTCTTCGTGATTGGAGCCTTGCGCCACGGCGCAGAAGGCGCCGGCGCCCATTTTCTTCAAGCGTCTGAAATCGTACTCCTCGAGCAGCAGCCCGGCATCCTTCGCCATGCCGCGGATGCGCTTGCGGTAACTGGCCGGCGTGAGTTCGTTGGGCGCCAGAGCGGTGAGTTCGCGCGCCAGCACATTGGCGCGAGCCAGGGCGACGACCGGGGCGAGATCGGAATTCGTCAGCGAACTGAAAAGGTCGATGCGCGCCAAGGCGGTCGCGGGTTTCTTCTTGCGCACCGGCAGCAGCGCGCCGTTGATCAGCGCGACATAGGCGGCATCGCGCGCCACATCCGCCATGCCGTCACCCGCCGCGACCCGGATCGCCAGTGCGCCGGGGTTCTCGTCGAGCAGCAGCAGTGCCGCCTTGCGCAGGCACGTCAGGCGCTCGAAGCGCGGCAGTTTGATATCCGCCATGAACAGGGCCAGGCGGCGGCCGTCGGGCAAGTCAATGACCAGCGGCGTCTTGGCCAGTTCGGCAGGCTTCATCTTCTTGCGCTTCAATACCGCCAGCCATTGCGAATGCTGCGGCAGATCGTCCGGCAGAACAGCGGCGGCCGCCAGGATGATGAGGCCGTGAGAGGCATCGTCGAGCTGTGCGTAGCCGCCTGGAGGACGGGATTCGATGCGGGGGAGCGTCATGGACGATTCCAGTAAAATGGAAAATTCATTATAAGTGCCGCCGACCTCAATGCGCCCCTACCTTGACCTGATGCGTCACGTACTCGACCACGGGCACGAGAAATCCGACCGCACCGGCACCGGCACCCGCTCGGTGTTCGGCTGGCAGATGCGCTTCGATCTGGCCGAGGGCTTTCCGCTCTTGACCACCAAGAAGCTGCACCTGCGCTCGATCATCCACGAGTTGCTGTGGTTCCTGCAGGGCGACACCAACATCGGCTATCTCAAGCAACACGGCGTCTCGATCTGGGACGACTGGGCCGACGCCGACGGCAACCTCGGCCCGGTGTATGGCCACCAGTGGCGGCACTGGCCGGCGGGCGGCGGCAGGGAGATCGACCAGATCGCGCAACTGATCGACGGCCTGAAGAACAATCCGGATTCGCGCCGGCACATCGTTTCGGCCTGGAACCCGGCCGACATCCCGCAGATGAAGCTACCCCCCTGTCATGCCCTGTTCCAGTTTTATGTCGCCAACGGCCGGCTCTCCTGCCAGCTCTACCAGCGCAGCGCCGACATTTTCCTCGGCGTGCCTTTCAACATCGCGTCCTATGCCCTGTTCACCCTGATGGTGGCGCAGGTCTGCAAACTCGAAGCGGGCGATTTCGTGTGGACCGGCGGCGACTGCCACCTCTATTCCAATCACATGGAACAGACCCGCCTGCAGCTGTCGCGCGAACCGCGCCAGCGACCGGTCATGCGCCTGAACCCGTCGGTCGACGATATCTTCGGCTTCCGCTACGAGGATTTCACGCTCGAAGGCTACGAGCCGCATCCGCACATCCCGGCACCGGTGGCAGTGTGAACATCCCGCCGTCGGATGAACCGGTATCAAGACCGGCTTTACCGCAGAGGCGCGGAGGCGCAGAGGATTCGGAGAGCAAAGCGCAAGACAAGGCATCGGTTCCGCCCTCCTCTGCGTTGCCTTTCTCTGCGCCTCTGCGCCTCTGCGGTGACATCGGCGGCACCAAGACGCTGCTGGGCCTGGGGCAAGGCACGGAACTGCTTGTCGATCACCGCTACGCCAACGCCGATTTCGAGGATTTTCCCGGTCTGCTGGCAGCATTTTTCAAAGAGACGCGAGCTGATCCCTCGCAGATCAGCGGCGGCTGCCTCGCACTGGCGGGTCCGATTGCCGACGACGGACGTTCGGCACGGCTGACCAACCTGCCCTGGGACATCGATGCCGCAGCGCTGTCGCATCGCTTCGGACTGCCCGCACTGAAGTTGGCCAACGACTTTGCGGCGGCGGCGCAAGGCGCCGTCGCCGCGGCCCCCACGCAACGAATCACGCTGCAGGCCGGACAGCCGCTGGCGGCGGCACCCTGCCTCGTCGTCGGCGCCGGCACCGGGTTGGGCATGGCCATGGTCCTGCCGCAAGGTGACTCGTGGCGCGTCGTTGCAGGCGAGGGCGGTCATGCCGCTTTTGCCCCGGCCGACGAGCAGCAGGCGGAG
>CAINHS010000009.1 GCA_903848955.1 uncultured beta proteobacterium | reverse complement strand
CTCATCAACGACATTCTTGAATTCACCAGGGCGGAGTCCGAAACTCTGACCCTTGATACGACTTCGTTCATCCTTGCTGACGTGCTTGAAGTCGTGAGCAACCATGAGGGTCAGAAAGCCAGCGGCAAAGGGATTGAATTCCTTGTCGAGGTCGATCCCGGTCTTGCGCGGCAGCCGATGATTGGCGACCGTCAGCGCCTGGAGCACATCCTCCTTGCGCTGACCGACAACGCCATCAAATTCACTAGTCAGGGATCCGTTACGGTGCGCGTGAAAGCGGATGAAGACAAGCTCAATTCTCTTCTGCTGCGCTTCGAGGTGTGGGATACCGGCATCGGCATTGCGGCCAAAGATCAGCGGCGCCTGTTCACCGCCTTTGAGCAGATGGATGGCTCGATGACGCGGAAATACGGTGGCTCCGGGCTGGGTCTTGCACTCAGTCAGAGTTTGGTGCGGGCGATGGACGGCGACATGGGCGTGGATAGCGAAGTCGGGCGCGGCTCGCTCTTCTGGTTCAGCATCCCCGCCGGACGTCTGGCGGCCGATGCACAGTCGCTGCCGGCGCCGTTGTCCGCCGCCACGGCGGTCGCGGCGCCGGCAACGGAGCGGCCACCGGATACGGCGCGGGTTGCCGCGCTGGTGGCGGAACTGCTGCCGCTGCTGGGGGCAAACAAGTTCGACGCGCTGGGCCGCTTCAAGGCCCTGCAGGAGGCCGTGGCGGGCAGCGCCCTGGCGGCGGAGATCGACGCAGCGGGGCGTCTGCTGCAAGGGATGGACTTTGCCGCGACGCTGGAGTGCCTGCGCCGGTTGGCGACGACGCAGGGATGGGACAAGAGCGCATAATCAGTGCAAGATAAATACGCTGGAGATTGGCGGCATGTCCTTAATTCGCAAGATTCTGATTCTTTTTTTGTCGTGCCTGACTTTCTCTCCTTCCGCGTTCGCAGTTGAACCGGAAGCGATTTCCGGCCGATCCTCATATATTTTCCTGGGTAATGCGAATTACCCGCCGTTCATCTATCTGGAGCAAACCGCGACCGTTGGTGTGGTCGTAGACATTGCAAAGGCAATCATCCAGAAAGGTCAGATCAACGCGCAATTTATAGCGATGGACTGGGCTCAAGCTCAGGAACAGGTGCGCGGCGACAAAGCCGACGCATTGGTACTGATCAACAAGAACCCCGAGCGGGAAAAACTGTACGACTTTTCCGAACCACTGCTCAAATCAGAGTTCGTGATTTTCCGAAAATCGTCCCGTGTTGATATCAGTGATACCGGATCCCTTGAGGGCAGGACCGTTGGAGCGGAAAAGGGGGGCTACACCACTTCCCTGATGCAGAAATTCCCCCTGATCCGTCTGCAGACGGTTTCTGACCTGCGTGAAGGATTCCGGATGCTTGAACGGGATCAGCTTGATGCCCTGATAACCGAGCGCTGGGCCGGCGAGTTCGAATTGGCGAAAAGCGGCGTCCCCGGGATTGTCGCTGTCAAGCAGGCTGTCGAGGCCAGCACTTCTTACATTGCCGTGCGCAAGGGCAATCAGGCATTGCTGGAAAAGATAAACGCCGGGTTGCGACTGATCGACGAGGATGGCACCAGGCAATTGATTCAGGATCGATGGAGCAACAAGGAAGTGGTCCATGTGACAAGGGAGAAATTCAACTATTACCGGATTGCCGTTTTTTTGGCTTTCGTTACGCTGGCTCTACTCTGCCTGCTCCTTATCTACAGCAGAAAACTGGCGAAGCACCGCGAACAGCTGGAGGCCCGGGTTCTCAGCAGAACTCTGGAATTGGCAACGGCACGTGCCGAGGCTGAAAGCGCCAACGCGGTCAAAACCCGCTTCATGACGAATGTAAGCCATGAAATGCGCACACCTTTGCAAAGCATTATCGGCTATTCAGAACTGGGCCAGGTCACACTGGAAGATGCAAAGCGGGAGGCACTGGCGGGCTACTTCGACAATATCTATGCATCCGGTATCCAGCTGAGCGGCCTTGTGGAGTCCCTGCTTTCCATCGCAGATCAGGAATGGAATGAACATGCGGGGCATGCGCAAGACCCGATGCAAGAGATCGATGTCGCACCGTTTGCGCTCGCGATCAGCACCGTCATGGAGCTCATGGCGAAGAAGGCCGGCCAACAACTGGTCATGGACTTGCAGGCGAAAGTACCCTGTTTCCGGGGAGACCCGATCCGGCTGCGCCAGGTTTTTGAACACCTGATGGCGAATGCCGTACGCTACTCGCCGGCGGGAGCGACCACCATTCTGCGGGTGACCGACACCCTGCTGAACAGGACCCAGTCGCCGGCAGGGATTCCTGCTATCTCATTTCAAGTGATTGACCAGGGTTGCGGCATTCCCGAAAAGGAAATCAATGCCGTATTCGAGCCTTTCTATGAAAGCACCCGCACAGCCAACCCGGCTGGCGGCACAGGGCTTGGACTGCCGCTCAGCCGTTGTATCGTCGCGCGTCATGAAGGCGCGATTTCAATAATCAACAATCCGGAGGGGGGGGTGACATGCCAGGTGCTTTTACCCATCGCTCAATTGGAGAAAACTGAAGCAGGCGTAACCCCGAAGGGGTCCAATTAGCCGGCGAGAATGACCTTGCCACGCCCGGTGTCGTAACGCATCTGTCCGCGCAGCCCGTGACAATTTTTCGCGGTAACGTGACGCGTGAATAATGTGATGTTGGCCTGGCTGCCGGTTTCAGCCTGACCCCGAAACCCCGGCTCCCTCGTTTACACTTCAGGCGTGGATGAACCGCGCACTGACGAGACCCTCATGCTGGCCTATCGCGACGGCGAGGCGGCGGCGTTCGAGGCGCTCTACACTCGTCATCGCGCTCGCCTGTTCCGTTATCTGTTGCACCAGTGCGGCCGGCGCGAGCAGGCGGATGAAATGTTTCAGGAGGTATGGATGTCGGTGATTCGCGCCCGCAGCGGCTACGAGGTGTCAGCCAGATTCACCACCTGGCTCTACCGCATCGCGCACAATCGCCTGATCGACGGCTTTCGTGCGCGCGGCCGGCTGGCTGAATTCGAGGTCGATGCCGCCGACGCCGACGGCGATCCGCCCGATTACCCCGCGCCAGCCGGGGTCCAGCCGGAGCGCCTGCTGGAGCGCGCGCAACTGGCCGGCCGGCTGCTGGCCGCCATCGAGGTTCTGCCGGCGGTGCAGCGCGAAGCCTTCCTGCTGGCGACCGAGGGCGGCCTGACGGTGGAGGAAATCGGCCAGGCCACCGGCACCGGCTTCGAGACTGCGAAAAGCCGCTTGCGCTATGCCTATGCGCGACTGCGCAGCGAACTGGGGGATCTGCAATGACCCGCTCCACCCTGCCGTCGGGTCCCGAGGTGCCGGAATCGACCCTGGCCGCACTTCATGCGCTGTACCGCGAAGCGGCCAGTGCCGAACCGGGCCCGGGCCTCGACCGCAGCATCCTCGCTGCCGCACGGGCCGAACTGAACGCCGGCCGCGCCGCCAAGGCACGCAAGCCGGCGCCGTGGTGGAAGCGCTGGCTGCCCCTGACATCGGCGCTTGCCATGGCCCTTGTCGGGCTGTCGGTCACCTGGCGCGTCATGGACGAACAGGAGCGCCATCTGCGCGAGGAAATGAAAGCGGCCGAGGCGGCAGGAGAAACCTTGCGCGCCCCGCCGGCACCGCGCTCCACCGAGGCCGGGTCCTCGATCAGCGCCGTGGCGCCGGTCGGGGAGACAAGTCGGCGCGTGGAATCGGACGCGGCCAAGGATGCGCCGCGCCGCCTTGCCGGGCCCGCCGCACCGCCGGCTGCCACGGCCACGGCCACGGCCACGGCCCCGGCCGAGCCGGCACCGATGCCAGACAAGGCGATGGAGAAGGGACTGCGTGCCGGCCCGGACGAGTTGCGGGAGAGGCGCGATGCGCCTGCCGTGGCCGCTCCGGCGGCGAGTCCCGCCCCGGCGCGGGCGCTGATGAAGCTTGAAGCCCGGTCTCCAGGCCCTGCGGCGAGCGGTGCGGGCGCGGCCGACTCGATCGCACCCGCTGCCGTCGATGCCGCCACGCCCGAGGCCTGGCTCAAGCACGTCCGCGAGCTGCGCGCCGCGGGGCGCAGCGCGGACGCGGCGCAAAGCCTTGCCCGTTTTCGCCTGCGCTACCCGGACTTCGTGCTGCCGGACGATCTGCTCAATCTGAAATAGGCCGGACAGCGCCAACCCTTTTTTCTGACGTCCTCCGTTTACAGGCTTGCGGACATCGCAAACCATCAATCACGGAGGACATCATGAAGAAACCTACCCTTGCATCCTGCATTCTCGGCACAGCGAGTTTCCTCGCCCTGCTGGGCTGTACCCAGCCTGCGCTGGCGGCGCGTCTGGTCGATGTTTCGATCGTCGACCGGACCACCGGCGAGCGGCTGCAGCCGTACCGGCACGACGGCAGGCTGTATGTCGCCGGCACGCCCGGCGACCGCTACGGCGTCGAACTCAGGAGCCGGCAGGGCGAGCGCTTGCTTGCCGTGTTGTCGGTGGACGGCGTCAATGTGCTCACCGGCCAGACCGCCGCTACCCTGCAGTCCGGCTATGTGCTCAACGGCTGGCAAAGCTACGGCATCAACGGCTGGCGCAAGAGCATGGACGATGTCGCCCAGTTCGTGTTTACCGCGCTGCCCGACAGCTATGCGGCGCGCACCGGCCGGCCGGGCAATGTCGGCGTGATCGGCGTCGCGGTCTATCGCGAGAAGGCACTGCCGTCCCAGGCCGATGTCATGGCGCCGTACTCGCTGCCGGCGGAACCCCGACGCGGCGAATCGCGTGCGATGGCGAAGGACGAGCTTGGACGCGCTGCGGCTCCGTCGGCTGCTCCCGCGCCGGTCGGAAAGGGGGGCAGCGACTCCGCCAACGGTGTCGCCGGAATGCTTGCCGACAAGGCTGAATCGCGTGCCGCCTTGCGTGCGGAATCCGAACTGAAGTCGCTCAAACTCGGCACCGGGCATGGCGAACGCGAGTATTCGCCGACGCGCCATACCGAGTTCGTGCGCAACAGCGATTCGCCCGACGAGATCATCACCATCTACTATGATTCGCGCGCCAATCTGGTTGCCCGCGGCATCATTGCCGGACCGCGTCTCGCCGATCCCAGGCCATTTCCCGCAGGCGCGGGGTTTGTGCCGGATCCGCGCGGCTGAATGCCGGTGGCGCTACACCAGTCCGTTCATGAGCTGCACTCTCACCGTATCGCCCGCGCTCACGTTGTCGCGCCCGGCTTCGAGGACGATGAAACAGTCGGCTTCGGACATCGAGCGCAGCACGCCGGAACCCTGGGCACCGGTGGGGCGCACGCACCACTCGGCGTTTTCCCGGAACAGGATGCCGCGCTGGAATTCGGTGCGTCCGCGGCCCTTCTTCATGGCTTCGACGCAGCGCGCGGGAAAGTCGGGAAAGGGCGGCACCGGATCGACGCCGGCCAGCTTGAGAATGGCCGGTCGCACGAACTGGTAGAAGGTGACCATCACCGCCACCGGATTGCCCGGCAGGCCGAACAGCCAGGCGCCGGGGCGGTCTGCGCCGTCCGGCTGGATGCGGCCGAAGGCCATGGGACGGCCGGGCTTCATGGCGATCTTCCAGAAGGCGACTTCGCCGAGCCGGGTCATCAACTGCTTGATGAAGTCGGCTTCGCCGACCGAGACGCCGCCGCTGGTGATGATGGCGTCGGCGCAAGCGGCGGCTTCGCGGAACGCCGCTTCGAGTGCGGCCGGTTCGTCCCTGATCACGCCCATGTCGATGACGTCGCAGCCCAGGCGCGTCAGCATGCCCCACAGCGTGTAGCGGTTGCTGTCGTAGACCGCACCGGGTGCCAGCGGCGTGCCGATCGAGCACAGTTCGTCGCCGGTGGAAAACAGCGCGACGCGGACGCGGCGGCGCACCGCGAGTTCCGCCACGCCGAGCGAGGCGATGATGCCGATCTCGGCCGGACGCAGCTTTTTGCCGGCGGTGATGGCGGCGCGCCCGGCCTGCAGGTCTTCGCCGGCGCGGCGCAGGTTCTGCCCGCTGCGCTGGCCCGGCGGGATGATGACGGCATCGCCCTCGACGCGCGCGACCTCCTGCACCACAACGCAGTCGGCTTCCGGCGGCAGGACGGCGCCGGTCATGATTCTCACCGCTTCGCCGGCATTCATGGCGCCGTCGAAGGCGCGTCCGGCGAAAGCGGTGCCGATGTTCTTCAGGCGCGTCTCGCCGGTGGCGGCGAGATCGCCGCAGCGCAAGGCCCAGCCGTCCATGGCCGAATTGTCGTGGCTCGGCACGTCGATGGGCGAGATGACGTCCCCGGCCAGCACGCGGTCCAGCGCCTGGCGCACGAAAACCTGCTCATGGCCGGCGACGGGAGACAGCAGATCGAGGATCAGTTCGCGCGCACGATCGACATGCAGCGATTCCGGGTCGTAGTTGTCGGCGCAGGAAAGGGTCTGGAGGATGGAGGTCATGGCATGGTGCGGGGCGCAGATCAGCCGCCGATATAGGACATTTCAATTTTTCCGGAGCCGGCCGGCAGGGTGGTGGCGGCGCTGCGGATTTCGGAGTAGCGGTCGTCGCGGTCGCGCCAGACGGCGGCAATGGCGCGCTGCAACTGTTCGTCTCCGGCACCCTGGCGCAGCAGGGCGCGCAGGTCGTGGCCGCTCCGGGCAAAGAGGCAGGTGTAGAGCTGGCCCTCGGTGGATAAGCGGATGCGGCTGCAACTGGCACAGAACGCCCGGGTCACGGAGGAGATGACACCGATCTCGCCGGCACCGTCGCGGTAGCGCCAGCGCCCGGCCACTTCACCGGGGTAGTTGGCATCTATGGCTTCAAGCGGGAATTCGGCGTTGATGACGGCCAGCACGTCGGCGGACGGCAGCACTTCGTCCATGCGCCAGCCGTTGGAACTGCCGACGTCCATGAATTCGATGAAACGCAGGATGTGGCCGCTGTGGCGGAAGTGGCGCGCCAGCGGCAGGATCTGGTCGTCGTTGCTGCCGCGCTTGACCACGCAATTCACCTTGACCGGCGCCAGGCCTGCAGCGGCTGCGGCGGCGATGCCGTCGAGCACGTCGCCGACGGCGTAATCGACATCGTTCATGCGCTTGAAGACGGCATCGTCGATGCCGTCGAGACTGACCGTGACGCGCTTCAGGCCAGCATCCTTGAGCGCCCGCGCCTTTTTCGCCAGCAGCGAGCCGTTGGTGGTCAGCGTCAGTTCGACCGGCAGCTTCGCCAACTGCCCGATCAGGTTCTCGATATGCCGCCTCAGCAGCGGTTCGCCGCCGGTGATGCGAATCTTCTCCACGCCCTGATCGACGAAAAGGCGGGCGATGCGGCCGATCTCCTCGAAGGAGAGCAGATCGGTACGCGGCAGGAAATCGTAGTCATGGCCGAACACCGATTTCGGCATGCAATATACGCAGCGGAAATTGCAGCGATCAGTGACCGAGATGCGCAAGTCACGCACACGCCGGTTGCGCATGTCGTGCAGGCTGCCGCCTAGCGCAGCAGCCAAGTCTCCGTCATGCGCCGCCAGCAGCTTGGGCGCACTGGCAATAGGGATAATGCGGCCGGTAGTTTTCATCTGGTTCGGCACTATAGGCCGGTCGCCTCATGGAGACAATACCGGCTTTGACCTGTACAGCAATCTTTGCTGGAACCGCTTGCAGCGGAGGCAGGCCGGGGGCACGGGCAGTTCGCGGCAGGCCGCCATCAATATCCGCGCAAGTGTTGGTAGTATCGTCGTCCGGCTTGCGCGGATAGGGAGGCAGGGTCGTCTGCCACATTTCACCAACACAGCTTTTCAGGAGCCAGGAATGGATCAGAGTCGTCGGGATTTGTTGAAGATGGGTGCCAGCGCTATGGGCGGCGCCTTGATGGGCGTGCAATTCGATGCCGCCGCGCAAGGCACCAGGGCCGTGGCGACGGAGCATGTCAAAGCGGTAGCGCCTCTGGCCGGCAAGGTCGCACTCCGCTTCGCCACCTGCCAGTTCAAGGAGAATGCCGCGGCCCGGATCGGCATCGTGCTGGACGATGGCAGGGTGATTGATGTCGAGGCGGAAGCAAAGCGCCAGGGCGTGTCCCTGGCATTCGCGGCGGATTCGATGATCTCGCTCTTGGCCTGCGGCGACAAGGGGCTGGCACAGGCGAAAGCCCTGGCAGACAAGGCCGTTGCCAGGAAATCCCGGCTGATGACGGTAAGTCAGGTGAAACTGCTGTCGCCCGTGCCGAAGCCCGAGCGCAACATCTACTGCGTGGGATGGAATTATCTGGAGCACTTCGAAGAGGGGAGGGATGCACGCGCCGACAAGGGGGTTTCCAAACTGCCTGACAACCCGGTGTTCTTTACCAAGGCAACGCATACGATGAACGGTCCCTTCGCCGCCATTCCCTACGATCCGTCCTTTACCGCGACGGCCGACTGGGAGGCCGAACTGGCGGTCGTGATCGGCAGACGGGGCCGCAACATCGCCGAAGAGAACGCCATGGACTACGTCTTCGGCTATGCCGCCTTCAACGATACCACCGTGCGCGAGGTGCAGCAAAAGCGCCATGGCGGTCAATGGTTCAAGGGCAAGAGCCTGGACGGTTACGGGCCCATGGGGCCATGGATAGTCACCGCCGCCGGCGTCACGCTCGACGATGTGCGCATCATCTGCCGGGTGAACGGTGTCGAGAAGCAGAACGCCAGCTACAAGCAGATGTATTTCAAGATTCCCCGCATCATCGCCGAACTGTCGCGCGGCCTTACCCTGGAACCGGGCGACATCATCGCCACGGGAACGCCTCCCGGCGTCGGCTACAGCCGCAAGCCGCCGGAATTTCTCATGCCGGGCGATATCATGGAAACCGAGATCACCGGCGTGGGCGTGATTCGCAACACCATCGAAACCGAGACTTGACGGGACCGGCCGGGCATTCTGCAGTTTGGCGAGTCTTGATTGTCTTGCCCCGGTGCCGGCGGCAATTCGCTGCCGGCCTTTCGGCGCGGAGCTCAGGGCAGGTAAAATGGGGCAGTAGGTAGCGTCAGCATCCGGACGAATTTCCATGGCCTGGGTCTGCAGGCCGCTTGATGTGTTTTCTTATTGAAGGGACGGGTTTTTATGAAATTGCTTATTGCTGTTTTCGTGATGATTTGCAGCAGCGTAGCCTGGAGCGCCGAAAAGGCGGCCCCGCTGCCGGCCGCAAAGGCGGCCCCTGCTGCGACTACGGTGCTCAAGGGGGAGATTCTCGAGGTCAAGGACGTCGAGGGCTATACCTACCTGCGGCTGAAGACGGCGGACGGCGAAATGTGGGCGGCGGTGAGCACGGCCAAGGTGAAAAAGGGTGAAAAGGTCACGATTGAAAACGTGATGATGATGAGCAATTTCGAGAGCAAGGCGCTGAAGAAAACATTTCCGTCGATAGTCTTCGGCAGCCTGGCCGGTGCCGCTGGTGGTGCTGCGGCTGCGGCGACGGGCGGGGCGCATTCCGCTGCGCCCAAGGCCGAGTTCACGGGTGACGTAAAGGTTGCCAAGGCCAGCGGTGCGGATGCGCGAACAGTCGCCGAAGTGGTGAGCAAGAACGCCGAACTGAAAGACAAGACGGTTCAGGTTCGCGGCAAGGTTGTGAAGTTCACCGAAGCGGTGATGGGCAAGAACTGGATCCATCTGCGCGACGGCTCGGGTTCGGCTGCGGACAAGACGGATGACCTGCTGGTGACGACAAAGGATCAGGCCAAGGTCGGGGATGTCGTGCTGGTCAAAGGCATGGTGCGCACCGACAAGGATTTCGGCTCAGGGTATTCGTACAAGGTACTCGTCGAAGACGCCTCGCTGCAGAAGTGACCCCGGGGGCGCCGGCGCGGCGCCTCTGTCTGCGAATTCACTGCTCTGCGGGCGCCATTCCATAAGCGGGAGGCGCCCGGGAGTGGCGACCGGAATTATTCGGATAGGCCGCCTGCGGAGCCGTCCGCATAGCGCCACATCGTGTTTTTGCTGTTGCAGTCGACCACTTGCCCGCAAGACGGACAGGTGGCCCGCAGGCCATCCTTGATCGCGCTCTCGAGAGATTCCAGATCGGCGAACGGGACGAGGCTGGAGAATGTCGCCCGGCAGTGGCCGCAGCGGATTCTTACATCTGAAATTTCAGTCATGACAAGCGTGCCTTCCAGGATTATTCGGCAGGGTCGATGGTCACGGTCGCGCAATGGGCGTTAATGAATCTCGCGGGTTTCCAGAAAACTGACTTCCGGGTGGCGTTCCTGGGTCATCGACAGATTGACGCGGTTGGGCGCCAGGTAGACATAGTCGCCGGCGCCGTCGAGCGCGACATTGACGCCGGCCTTGTCGGCCAGGGCGCGTATGGCCAACTCGTCGCCGCGCAGCCAGCGCGCCGTAGCGACCGGATAGGGCTCGAACATGACATCGACGCCGTACTCGAATTCCAGGCGGTGGGCGACGACGTCGAACTGCAGCGTGCCGACCGCGCCGAGGATCAGGTCGTTGCTGTGAATAGGCTTGAACAACTGGGTGGCGCCTTCTTCCGCCAACTGCTGCAAGCCCTTTTGCAACTGTTTCATTTTCATCGGATTGCGAATCTGGGCGCGGCGGAAGTGCTCCGGCGCGAAGCAGGGAATGCCGGTGAACTTGAGGTCTTCGCCTTCGCTGAAGGCGTCGCCGAGCAGCACCGTGCCGTGATTCGGAATGCCGAGAATGTCGCCCGGCCAGGCTTCGTCGGTGGTGTTGCGGTCCTGCGCCATGAAGGTGATGGCGTTGTTGACCGACAGCGTCTTGCCGGTCGATAACTGCTTCAGCTTGATGCCGCGCTCGAACTTGCCCGAACAGACGCGGACGAAGGCGATGCGGTCGCGATGCTTGGGGTCCATGTTGGCCTGGATCTTGAAGACGAAGCCGGAGAATTTCGCTTCGCCGGGCTGCACCAGACGTGATTCGGTGGCGCGCGGCTGCGGGCCGGGCGACAGATCGACGATGGCGTCGAGCAGCGACTGCACGCCGAAGTTGTTGATCGCCGAGCCGAAGAACACCGGGGTCTGGCGTCCGGCGAGATAGGCCTCGCGGTCGAAACTGTGGGAGGCGCCGCGCACCAGTTCGACTTCCATGCGCAGTTCTTCAGCCTGATCCGGAATCAGTTCGTCGAGGCGAGGGTTGTCGAGGCCCTTGATGACCTCGGCCGTGCCCTTTTCCGCCTGCGGGTCGAAGAAGCTGATGCTGTCGTCGTAGAGGTGGTAGACGCCGCGAAAGCGCTTGCCCATGCTGATCGGCCAGGTCATCGGTGCGCACTGGATGTTCAGCACCGATTCGATTTCATCGAGCAGTTCGATCGGCGGCCGGCCTTCGCGGTCGAGCTTGTTGATGAAGGTCAGGATCGGCGTGTCGCGCAGGCGGCAGACGTTGAGCAGCTTGATGGTCTGGGCTTCGACGCCGTTCACCGAATCGATCACCATCACCGCCGAATCGACGGCGGTCAGCGTGCGGTAGGTGTCTTCGGAAAAGTCCTCGTGGCCGGGCGTGTCGAGCAGGTTGATCATGCACTCGCGGTAGGGAAACTGCATCACCGAACTGGTGACCGAGATGCCGCGCTGCTTTTCCAGTTCCATCCAGTCCGATGTGGCGTGGCGCGAGGCCTTGCGCGCCCGTACTTCGCCGGCGACCTGGATGGCGCCGCCGAACCACAGCAGCTTTTCGGTGAGCGTGGTCTTGCCCGCGTCGGGGTGCGAAATGATGGCGAAGGTGCGGCGGCGGGCGAGTTCTTGTTCGAGTTGGGACACGGCGGCAGGGGTTTCGATGCGAAGGGCCGCGATTATACGGGGCCCGCCGCCGGCCGGCTCCGGCTTCAGCCGGCTGCTTCGAAATGTTCCAGCAACAACTGCACGGTCTGGGTGCCGTTCCACTCGTTGATGTCGACGCGGAAGGCGGCGCGGATTTGATCCGGCGCGCTGTCGGCGAAATTGAACTGGATCGCGTCGAAGCGCTGATTGCCTTTTTGCAGTTTGAGCTTGAGGTGCTTGTCCTTCAGGATGCGCTGATTGAGGACGCGGAAGCTGTCGGCGAATACCGGCGCCGGGAAGGCCTGGCCCCAGACTTCCTGCTGCATCAGGCGCACGGCGTCGAGCGAGAAGTAGCCGCTTTCCAGCGGCCCGTCGGTTTCCAGCGTGCGCGACAGGTCGGCCGGCGACAACAGTTCCTGGCAGACCTGCTCGAATCCGGCTTCGAATTCGGCCAGGCGATCTTCCTTCAGCGTCAGGCCGGCGGCGGCGGCGTGGCCGCCGAAGCGCAGCAGCAGGCCGGGATGTCGCTTGGCGACCAGATCCAGTGCGTCGCGCAGATGCAGGCCGGGAATCGAGCGGCCCGACGCCTTCAGTTCGCCGGTGTTGCCGCGGGCGAAGGCAAAGGTCGGACGGTGCAGTTTCTCTTTGACGCGGCCGGCCAGGATGCCGATCACCCCCTGATGCCAGCCGGGATCGAACAGCGTCAGGCTGGCGCGGTTGCCGGCGTCGAGCGCGGCCAGCAGCAGCTCCGCATCCTCGCGCATGTCGGTTTCGATGACGCGTCGTTCGCGGTTGATGGCATCGAGTTGCTGGGCTATGTTCATGGCACGCGCGGGATCGTCCGTGACCAGGCATTCGATGCCGAGCGACATGTCGGCGAGGCGGCCGGCGGCATTGAGGCGCGGGCCGAGGGCAAAGCCGAGGTCGAAGGTGGCGGCGCGGCCGGCCTCGCGGCCGGCGACGGCGAGCAGCGCGGCGATGCCGGCCTGCATCTGGCCGCCGCGGATGCGCGCCAGTCCCTGGGCGACCAGGATGCGGTTGTTGCGGTCGAGCGCCACCACGTCGGCGACGGTACCCAGCGCCACCAGGTCGAGCAGGCCGGCGAGATTGGGTTCCGGTTGATTGGCATAGGTGCCGCGGCGGCGCAGTTCGGCGCGCAGGGCCAGCATGACGTAGAACATGACGCCGACGCCGGCCAGCGCCTTGCTCGGAAAAGCGCAGCCGGGCTGGTTGGGATTCACGATTACGGCCGCGGCCGGAATCTCGTCGCCGGGAAGATGGTGATCGGTAACCAGCGTGGCGATGCCGAGACGTTTCAGTTCCGCCACGCCTTCGACGCTGGCTATGCCATTGTCAACCGTCACCACCAGATCCGGCTGGCGGGCGGCGGCCAGTTGTGCCACTTCCAGCGAGAGCCCGTAGCCGAGGGTGAAGCGGTCCGGCACCAGATAATCGACCGTGGCGCCCATCATGCGCAGTGCGCGCAGGCCGACGGCGCAACCGGTCGCGCCGTCGCAGTCGTAGTCGGCGACGATCAGGATCCTGCGGCCGGCGGCGATGGTGTCGGCCAGCAGCGCCGCCGCTTCGCTCGCACCCTTGAGTTCTGCCGGCGGCAGCAGGGCGCTGCTGCGCGTATCGAGTTCGTCCATGCTGCGGATGCCGCGCGCGGCGTAGAGCCTTGCCAGCAGCGGATGCACGCCGCCCTGCTCGAGTGTCCAGGTACTGCGGGGAGGAATCTCGCGGACCGTGATGCGGGTTGCGTGGGTCATGCCGGCGCCAGTTCGGACAAGGCGCACGGTTTGCGCCAGAACTTCCACAGATCGCCGCGGCTGACCTGCAGTTCGGCGCTCGCGCTATCGCCCGGGGCAAGCAGGCGCAGGGCGTCGAGCCGGCCGCTGCGCAGCGCATCCACTGCGGGTAGCAGCCAGTCGGCTTCGAAGCGGGCCAGTTCGTCGCGCCAGACCAGCGCATCCCCTACGCGAGCGGGTTGTTCCAGCGCTTCATAAACCGCCAGCGGGCGGCGAGTTCCGGCCGCGGCGAAAGCGGCCGGCAGCGGGACGCAGTCGAACTGCTGCAGGCGGGCAATGCCCTGCGCTACCGGATCGTCGCTCCATAGCAGGTCATGCGCGCTGATGCAGGCGCTGCTGTCGGGCAGGCGGCCGCCGCCCCATGGCCAGAGCGAATTCACGACGGCCTGCCCGGCGGCTTCGCGCGCGCTATTCACCGGATGGACGTGCAACAGCATCTGCGCTTCGTTGATGGCGTGGCGCCAGGGCGTGTAGGCCGCGTCCAGCGGCAGCAGCGCTGCGGCGCGACCTGTAGCCTCAGGCAGGGGCTGAAAGGCCGGGGCGGGCGCAGTCAGTTTCAGGTTCCACGCCTGTGCCGAGATCACTTCCAGATGGCCGAGTCCGGCAAGAACCGGCGCCAGCGAATCGGCGAGCGCGCTTGATTCTTCATCGGTCAGCTTCAATTGCTGCGGATCATCGACGATCAGAGAGTATTGCTGGATGCTCAGTCGCACCGGATCGAGGCAAAGCCAGTCGGCGTCGCCGGGGTGGTCGTGCAGCGCAAAGCGGCGCAGGGCGGCGGCGGGAAGCGGAGTCGCCAGTCCGAGGATTTCAGCCAGCGCAGCGGTACCGGTTTGCGGCGGACGCCGCCGCAAGCGGCCGCGCCCGAGCAGGGTAGTGAAAGCAGGCAGGGGCAGGTCGTAGGTGAGGTCCGCGAGTGCCTGGCGGGTCCAGATCAGGCCGGGCACGATGAGCGTCAGCATGGTCGCATGTTAACATGGGCCAACAACCCGACAGAACTAATGAACTACGAACTCCTCATCGGTCTGCGTTACACGCGCGCCCAGCCGCGCGAAGGTGCTGCCAATCGTTTCATCTCCTTCATCGCGTTGATCTCGATGGCCGGTCTCGCGCTCGGCGTGGCGGCGCTGATCGTGGTGCTTTCGGTCATGAACGGCTTCCAGAAGGAATTGCGCGAGCGCATTCTCGGCGTCGTCTCCCATGTCCAGATCAGCAGCGAAAACGGCGAACTTGCCGACTGGGTGAAGGTGGTGCAGGGCGCGGCGCGGCATCCCCGGGTGCTGGCTGCGGCTCCTTACGTCGAGGCGCAGGGCATGCTGAGCTTCGATGGCCAGGTGCGCGGCGTGATGGTGCGCGGCATCCTGCCCGAGGCCGAAGACAAGGTGGCCGACTTCGCCCGCCACATGCGTTCGGGAAAACTTGTCCAGTTGCTGCCGGGCGAGTTCGGCATCGTCCTCGGCAGCGAACTGGCGCGCGCCTTGCGGGCAAAGACCGGCGACAAGGTGACCCTGCTGGCGCCACAGGGGCTGGTGACGCCGGCGGCCATCCTGCCAAGGGTCAAACAGTTCCGCGTGGCGGGCATTTTCGAAGCCGGCATGTTCGAGTTCGATTCCGGCCTGGCCCTGATTCACATGACGGACGCGCAAAAGCTGTATCGCCTGGATGACCGCGTTTCCGGCGTGCGGCTGAAGGTGGACGATCTGTTTGCCGCACCGCAGATCGGTCGCGAATTGCTGCGTTTTCTCGATGCGGATGCCTGGGTCAGCGACTGGACGCGCAGTCATGCCAATTTCTTCCGTGCCGTGGAAATCGAAAAGCGCATGATGTTCCTGATCCTGATGCTGATCGTCGCCGTCGCCGCCTTCAACATCGTGTCGACCCTGGTCATGGCGGTCACCGACAAGCGCGCCGACATTGCCATCCTGCGCACGCTGGGGGCCAGTCCGCAGAGCGTCATGGCCATCTTCATCGTGCAGGGCACCCTGATCGGTGCGGTCGGGCTTGCCGCCGGTGTCGCCGGCGGCGTGGCCCTGGCGCTCAACATCGATGTCGTGGTGCCGGCGCTGGAACGCCTGCTGGGAATGCATTTCCTGGCCAAGGATGTGTATTACATCAGCGAACTGCCCTCGGACCTGCACTGGTCGGATGTCGGCACCATCAGCGCGGTGTCGTTCATTCTCACCCTGCTGGCGACTCTGTACCCGAGCTGGCGCGCATCCCGCACGCAGCCGGCGGAGGCTCTACGCTATGAGTGATGCCGTTCTTGAGTGCAGTGGTCTGAGCAAGATCTTCCATCAGGGCCAGACCGATGTGCCGGTCCTGAGCGGCGTCGATTTGAGTGTCGCTGCCGGCGATACGGTGGCGATCGTCGGCGCCAGCGGTTCGGGCAAGAGTACCTTGCTGCACCTGCTGGGCGGACTTGACCAGCCGACCGCCGGCACGGTCCGGCTGCATGGCCGGGATCTGGCGCAGGTCGGCGAGGCGGAGCGCGGCCGGTTGCGCAATCAGTCGCTGGGTTTTGTTTACCAGTTCCACCACCTGCTGATGGAGTTCACGGCCCTGGAAAACGTCGCCATGCCGCTGCTGATCAGGCGCCTGCCGCGCCCCGAGGCGCTGCGGCAGGCGACCGTGGTGCTGGAGCGGGTCGGCCTCGCGCATCGGCTGAGCCACAGGCCCGGCGAACTGTCGGGCGGCGAGCGCCAGCGCGTGGCGGTAGCCCGGGCGCTGGCAACCCGGCCGGCCTGCCTGTTGGCAGACGAACCGACCGGCAACCTGGATCGCAGCGCTGCCAATGGCGTGTTCGGCCTGTTGCTGGAACTCTGTCGCGAGCATGGCGCGGCGCTGATTCTGGTGACTCATGATCTCGACCTTGCCGCACGCGCCGCAAGGATCCTGCGTCTGCAGGATGGCGTGCTGGCCTGAACGTCCGGGGTTCCCGCGCCGAGCACCCGGCGGCGCCGGCTATTCCGTGTCGTCCTGGTTGCTTCCCTGCAGGGCGCGTTCGAGTTCGCTGCGTCCCTGCGGCGAAGCCATCGCAATCAGGGTGAAACCCGGCTGCAGGATGAAGTCGCTGCGCGGGTTGAACTCCCAGTCGCCGCGGGTACGCACCGCCAGCAACACGTAGTTGTCGCTGCGCATCCGGCGCAGGGCCTCGAGCGGACGGGCCTCGAAATCGTCGGGCACCACCACCTCCTCGACCCGCAGCTTGTGCACCGAGCGCAGCATTTCGTCGAGGAATGACACGACATGGGGCCGCAGCATGGCCGAGGCAATGCGCATGCCGCCGGTGAAGTTCGGCGAGACGATGGAGTCGGCACCGGCCTTGCGCATCTTCTCCACATTGCGCAGGTCGTTGCAGCGCGCCACCACCCTCGCGGCAGGATTGATCTGCTTGGCGGTAAGGCTGATCATCAGGTTGCGGCTGTCGTCACCGGTCACCGCAAATACGCCTTTGGCATCCTCCAGGTTGGCGCTGATCAGCAGGTCGTCGTCCGAGGCGTCGCCCTGCAGATAGAGCATGCCCGACTTCTTTTCGGCATAATTTTCCAGAAGTTCCAGGTTTTCGTCGATGGCGACGTAGTGGTGATTGGTGGCTTCCAACTCGGCGGCGACGTTGCGTCCGACGCGGCCGAAACCGCACAGGATGTAGTGACCGTGAACCTTTTTCATCATTTTGTCCATGCGACGTCTCCGCATTGATTTGTCGAAGTCGCTGGCCAGCACCAGCGCCGTTATGCTTGAAAAGAAATAGGTCATGATGCCGATGCCGGAAAATGCCACCGCCATGGTGAACAACTCGCGCTCGGGGTGATGATAGATTTCCACGCCGGCACCGTAGCCGATGGTGGCGATCATCAGGAAAGTCATGTAAAAGGCATCAACCCAGGTCGCATCGGCTGCGGCGAAATGCTTGTAGCCGAAGGTTCCTGCCACCAGGACGGCGGAGAAGGAAGCCAGGGCGACGAGGATCGAATGCCGCGCGCGGCGCAGGACGTCGTCGTTGTTGCTTTCGTAATTCATGCGCCGGACCTCTGGCTGCGCCGTTTCCAGGCACGAACAAGATGAATCCGCCAGGCCAGTCGAACAGCGAAGTAGCCGGCGACGGCAAGTCCCGCGGCAAGCAGCAGCAGGCCCAAAGCCAGAGGGGTGCCGAGTCCGAGCATCCAGTCGATCACTGCCCGCGCCCAGTCGAGCAGGCCGTTGTCGCCGGGTTCGGGAGGGGCGACGAAGCGCTGCCGGTCGTCCGCCAGCGCCCATTGTCCGATGGCAAAAGCCACGATGTAGAGCGGCACGATGGTGAAGGGGTTGGTGTACAGCGTGGTCAGCATGGCCAGTGGCAGATTGACGCGGAAAATCACCGCGCAGATCGCCGCGCCAAGCATCTGCAGCGGGCCCGGGATCAGTCCGCAGAACATGCCCGCGGCGACGGCACCTGCTGCCGAATGGCGATTGAGGTGCCAAAGGCGCGGATGGAGGAGGGTGTTCTCGAACGGGGCGAGCCAGCGGTTGGTCCGAATCGCATCATGGTCGGGAAGAAACTTGCGAAGCAGGCGGCGCATGCCGTGATTCTAGCGGAAGTGCGGGCCGGTCGAGCTTCGTTGAGGCCTATACGATGCGTATCGAGAGTTCGCCCAGTCCCTCGATGCCACCGCTTACCAGATCGCCTTTTACCACCGCGCCGACCCCCTCCGGCGTGCCGGTAAATATCAGGTCGCCGGGAAACAGTTCGAAATACCTCGACAGATGGGAAATGGTCTCCGCTACTGACCAGATCAGATCGCCGATATCGCCTTCCTGCTTCAGCGTGCCATTGACGCTCAGCCACACTCTGCCGCTGGTCGGGTGGCCGCTGCGGCCGACCGGAACAATCGGTGAGATGGGTGCCGACTGGTCGAAGGCCTTGCCCAGTTCCCACGGCCGCCCTTTGTCGCGCAGGGCGAACTGCAGGTCGCGGCGGGTCATGTCGAAGCCGACGGCATAGCCCCAGACGTGCTCGTTGGCCGCTTCGGCGGAGATGTTCCGGCCGCGCTTGCCGATGGCGACGACCAGTTCCACTTCATGATGATAGTTGGCGGTTTGCGGCGGATAGGCAACGTCGGCCGTGATGCCCTGCGGCGCCGGCATGATGGCATCCGCCGGCTTGCAGAAAAAGAAAGGCGGATCGCGTTCCGGGTCGGACCCCATTTCGCGTGCATGCGCTG
The DNA here is from genome assembly GCA_903848955.1 of uncultured beta proteobacterium. Taxonomy (GTDB): domain Bacteria; phylum Pseudomonadota; class Gammaproteobacteria; order Burkholderiales; family Rhodocyclaceae; genus Sulfuritalea. The sequence continues at coordinate 4,914 of CAINHS010000009.1, read as the reverse complement.
CATAGTTGCGGCCGACGCAGTAGATGCGCCGCACCGGAAAGCTGTCGGCACTGCCGGCGACCGGCACGGCGGGGATCGGGGCGGGAGGAATGGCATAGCTCATGGCGGCTCCTGTGAGAATTCTGCGGATTATCGCCTATCGCGGCGTACCGCCGGTACGCGGCGCAGGGTCTGCCAAGGGATACCATTCCCGGCCAAGGCCGGGGACATATCCCACAAGGGGATACCGTCCCCGACTAAAGCCGGGGACATATCCGCACAGGGATACCGTCCCCGACTAAAGCCGGGGACATAATATCGGGCATGCGACTTTTCATCATCGCTTTTGCGGTCGGCATATGGCTGCTGCAGCAGCAGGCGGAACTGCTCTCCCTGCCATGGCTGACGGTTTCGGGGCTTGCTGCGCTGCTCATGCTGGCGTTGCGCAGACGGCTGCAAGGGGCGCCCCGCGCCGCGCTTGCCGGGAGGGTTCTGCTGCTGTTCATGGCTGCGGTTCTAGGCTTTGTCTGGGCCGCCGGCTTCGCCCGTCTGCGTCTGGCGGATGAACTCCCGCTTGCGATGGAGGGTCGCGACCTGGAAATCAGCGGCGTTGTCGCCGGCCTGCCGCAGTCGCTGGAACGCGGCCTGCGTTTCGAGTTCGATGTGGAACAGGCGGCATCCGGGGTGCCGCAGCACATCTCGTTGGCCTGGTATCGCAGCCCCGACTCGGCAGACGACGACGCCTCGTCCTTGATTCCGGTTCGCGCCGGCGAACGCTGGCGCTTCACGGTCAGGCTGAAACGGCCGCACGGCAACTTCAATCCGCACGGTTTCGACTACGAGGCGTGGCTCTTTGAACGGGACATCCGCGCCACCGGCTATGTCCGTCCGCGCAGTGCCGAGCGCCTCGACGCCCGGGTGTGGCGGCCGTCTTACGCGGTGGAAATGCTGCGCGAGACCATTCGCGACCGTTTCCGCGCGGCCTTGCCCGATGCACCCTATGCCGGAATTCTCATTGCGCTCGCCATCGGCGACCAGCAGGCGGTCGATGCCGGGTTGTGGCAGACCTTCGCCCGCACCGGCATTACCCATCTGATGAGCATTTCCGGTTTGCATATCACCATGTTCGCCGGGCTGGCCTATGCCGTGATCAACTGGTTGTGGCGGCGCTCGCCCTGGTTGCCGCTGCGGCTGCCGGCGCAGCATGCTGCCGCCGCCGGAGGCTTCCTGGCGGCCTTCTTCTATTGTCTGCTGGCCGGCTTTGCGGTGCCGGCGCAGCGCACGCTCTACATGCTCGGCGTGGTGGCTTGCGCCCGGCTGTGGGGGCGCGAAGTGGCGGCTTCGCGGGTGCTGCTGCTGGCGCTTCTGCTGGTGTTGCTGCTCGATCCCTGGGCGGTGCTCGCGGCCGGCTTCTGGCTTTCCTTCGGTGCGGTGGCATTGCTGTTTCATATCGGCAGCGGGCGGCTGGGGCCGGCGCACTGGCTGATTGAATGGGGACGCGCGCAATGGGCGGTGACGCTAGGCATGCTGCCGGCGCTACTGGCGCTGTTCCAGCAGTTCTCGCTGGTCTCGCCGCCGGCCAATGCGGTGGCGATTCCGCTGGTCAGCTTTGTCATCACGCCGCTGGCACTCGCCGGCACTTTGCCCTTGCTGGATCCCCTGCTGACGCTGGCGCATCTGGTCACGGCGTGGCTGATGAACTTCATCGACTGGCTTGCGGACTTGCCGCTGGCCATGTGGCAGCAGGCCGCGCCACCGCCATGGTCGGTGGTGTTGGCGCTGGCCGGCGGTGTCTGGCTGTTGCTGCCGCGGGGTTTTCCGGCTCGCTGGCTGGGATTGCTGGCCTTTCTGCCCTTATTGACGGCGTCGCCGTCACGCCCCGTAGCCGGCGACGCCGAGGTCACGGTGCTGGATGTCGGTCAGGGATTGGCGATTCATGTCCAGACCGCCACGCACGATCTGTTGTTCGACGCCGGGCCGGCTTTTTCAGCGGACGCCGACAGCGGCAATCGCATCATCGCGCCTTACCTGCGTGCGATGGGAGTGCGCCGACTGGATACCCTGCTGATCAGCCACGCCGACAAGGACCACGAAGGGGGTGCGGCGTCGGTGCTGGCGGCGCTGCCGGTGGCGGTCCTGAAAAGTTCTCTGCCTTTCGAACACCCTTTGTCGGCGCAACCCGTGCCGCAGCAGCCCTGTATCGACGGCGATAAGTGGGACTGGGATGGCGTGCGTTTCCACATTCTGCATCCCGGTCCCGAGCCGCTTTCGCGCAAGACCAATGACCTGAGTTGCGTGTTGCGCGTCACGGCGGGCGGCCGCTCGGTGTTGCTCACCGCCGACATCGAAGCGGTCTCGGAAATCGCCTTGCTGGCGCGTCATCCGTCCGATCTGGCGGCCGCGGCGATGATCGCTCCGCATCAAGGCAGCCGGACGTCGTCTACGCCCGGATTCATCGCCGCGGTTGCGGCGCGCGACGTGATTTTTCCTGTCGGCTATCGCAATCGCTTCGGCCATCCCAGAGAGGACGTGGTCGCCCGCTACGTCGCCAGCGGCGCCCGCTTGCATCGCACCGATGCCGATGGCGCGGTCCGCCTGAATCTGACCGGCAGCGGCATCATGTTCCGTCATGAGCGCGAACAGCGGCGACGCTACTGGCACTCCCGCCCGGGCAAATTGGACCCATAATCGACGCCACGAGATTTCCGTACCTATCATGACCCCGATCAACACCATCCCCTTTTCAGGACTCAACCCGGAGCGCATTCTGGATGCTCTGGAAAGCGTCGGCTATCGCTGCGACGGCGGCCTGATGGCGCTTAACAGTTACGAAAACCGGGTCTGGCAGGTCGGCATCGAGGACAGCGCGCCGGTAATCGCCAAGTTCTATCGCCCCGGCCGCTGGAGCGATGCGCAAATAGCCGAAGAGCACGCCTTCACGGCGGCCATGGTGGCGGACGAACTGCCGGTGGTGGCGCCGCTGGCGATTGCCGGCGAGACCCTGTTTGTCCATGGCGGATTCCGCTTTTCCGTTTTCCCCAGGCAGGGCGGTCGCGCGCCGGAGTTCGGCGAGCCGCAAATTCTGGAATGGATGGGGCGCTTGATGGCAAGGATTCACATGGTCGGAGCCCGCGAGCCATTCCTTGTGCGCGAGACACTCGACATCCAGAGTTTCGGCGTCGATTCGCGCGACTGGTTGTTGGCCGAGCAGGTGGTTCCGCCGGAACTGGAGACGGTCTGGCAGGGCGTCGCCGACCAGGCTCTGGATGGCGTGCGCCACTGTTTCGGGCGTGCCGGCGGCGTGCGGCAACTGCGCCTGCATGGCGATTGCCACGCCGGCAACGTGTTGTGGACCGGGGATGGTCCGCACTTTGTCGACTTCGATGATGCCCGCATGGGTCCGGCGATACAGGACCTGTGGATGCTCTTGTCCGGTGATGCCGAGGAGATGGGGCGGCAGTTCGGCCATGTGCTGGCCGGCTACGAGACCTTCCGCGAATTCGACGACCGCGAATTGCATCTGGTCGAGGCCTTGCGCACCCTGCGCCTGCTGCATCATTCGGCATGGCTGGCGCGTCGCTGGAACGATCCGGCGTTTCCGGCGGCGTTTCCGTGGTTCGCGACGAACCGCTATTGGGAAGAGCGCATTCTCGAGTTGCGCGAGCAGATCGCGGCAATGCAGGAGCCGCCACTGATACCAAGGTGAGGACTGATGCAGGGGCTCATTGTGGCAACCATATTTTGCGGACATTTTCTATAAGGAAATTCGGACATGCGTGAGGGAAGAGTGAAATGTCTCAGTGCTGCGGGATTTCATCACATGGCCTTTGTCGAATGGGGCGATGCGGCCAACCCGAAAGTGCTGGTCTGCGTGCATGGACTGACGCGCTGCGCGCGCGACTTCGACTTTCTGGCGCAGGCGCTGGCGGACGAGTACCGGGTGGTCTGCCCCGATGTCGTCGGACGCGGTCGTAGCGACTGGCTGCGCGACAAATCCTTGTACGGCGTGCCGCAATACTGTGCGGACATGATGGTGCTGCTGGCGCGCTTGAACGTGGCGACGGTTGATTGGCTCGGCACCTCGATGGGCGGGTTGATCGGCATGGCGCTCGCTTCGCAGCCGGAAAGCCCGATCACACGGCTGGTGCTGAACGACGTCGGCCCGGTGATTGCGGCCGCTTCGCTGGATCGTATCGGCGATTATCTGGGGAACGCGCCGCGTTTTGACACCATCGAGCAGGCGGAGGCCTTTGTGCGCTTCGTCTCGGCCAGCTTCGGCAGTTTTTCCGATGCGCAGTGGCGACATCTGACCGTGCATGTGACGCGCACCGCCGCCGACGGCAAGGTGGAGTTCGCCTACGATCCCGGCATTGCCCGGGGTTTCAGGGAGATGCAGGCGGCCAGCGGCGGCAAGGATGTCGAACTGTGGCCGCTCTACGACAGCATCGGCTGCCCGACCTTGTTGCTGAGGGGCGAGGCCTCTGACCTGTTGACGCGCGATGCCGCCCTGGAAATGCTCAAGCGTGGGCCGCGCGCAAAACTGGTCGAGGTGGCCGGCGTCGGTCATGCACCCATGCTGATGGATGAAATTCAAGTGGCGCCGGTGCGGGAGTTTCTGCTCGGCTGAAGGCTACGGAATCAGGTTGCTGCGGTGCGGCATCGAAAGTTTCAATGGCGTCATTTGTTGCGGCCTAGAATAAGCAACCTTCCCCATATTCCGGTAATAGCGGAAGCCGAGTTTCAGTACAGGCTCACGCCGGCCTTATCGGCGTAACGCGCAGCGGCCCTAACCAACAGAGGAGCTAGAAATGCAGAAATCGTTGCACATTGACCCGGGTAAATGCACCGGCTGCTTGCAATGCGAGATGGCGTGTTCCTACGAGAATTACGGAGTATTCAACCTCTCCAAGTCGCGCATCAAGGTATTCAACTTCG
>CAINHS010000008.1 GCA_903848955.1 uncultured beta proteobacterium | reverse complement strand
CGGCCGGACCTATGCGCTGGACGACGAGGGCTACAAGCTCGACCCGTACAGCACGACCGATCTGAGCCTTGACTACACCTTCGTCAATCCGGGCTTGGGCTTCAAGACGCTGAAACTCCAGGCCGGCCGCGACAACCTGGCCAACAAGCAGACGATCCTTGCGGTCAAGCCGGCCAACGCTACCGTCGGTACGGCACTCTATGGGCAAGTTGCTGCCAGCGACACCTTCCTGTTCCAGCCGGAGCGCAGTTTCATGGTCACCTTGCGCGCCGGGTTCTGACCCAACGCCCTTACTGCCCGCTCCGCAGTGCCAGGTATTTGCAGCGGAGCGGGTGCCACGCCAACTACTGGCACGAACCTGTGAATCCATCATGAGCCTTCAGTATCTGTCCACCCTCGCCGCCTCTTCCGGCGGCACCTTGTACCTGATGGCCTTGCTGCTCCTGGTCGCACTGACCGTGATCATCGAGCGCGCCTGGTTTCTCTATCGCACCATGGCCGGCGGCATGGAAGTCAACGAGCGCGTGGCGAGCCTGCCTCGTCTGCGCATCGATCTGCTGCAACAGGAGGTCGAGCATGCCGCTCACCTGCCCCATGCGTCCTTGCTGGCCGTAGCGCTTTCCCATCCCGAAATCAATGATCGGGAGGTTCTTGCCGACCGGCTGGAAGAGGCCATCCTGCACGAAATACCCAAGCTCGACCGGTCCCTCTGGCAACTCGACACCTCCGTTACGCTGGCCCCGCTGCTGGGCTTGTTCGGCACCATCATCGGCATGTTCAACGCCTTTGCCGGCCTGGGCCAAGGCGGTGCGATTCCGACCCAGGTCACCGGTGGCGTTGCCGAGGCACTGATCGCAACCGCCAGCGGGCTGTTCATCGCCATGATCGGTCTGGTCTTCCTCAACAGCCTGAACAACAGGGTGCGCCTGCTGGTGCACCAACTGGAAACCCTCAAGCAGATGCTTATCAACCGTTACGCGCACTCGGGACCGGAAGCGGAGGTTCGCGTCGCCTATCCCGCCAAGGTGCTCGTCCGCACCGGAAGCTAGGCCGTGCGCTACTTCGAGGTTCGCAAGCCGCGCATCGAGATCATCCCGATGATCGACATCATGCTGTTCCTGCTGGTGTTCTTCATCATGATTGCCCTCAACATGATCCCGTCATCGGGTCTGGTCGGACGCCTGCCTTCCAGCAGCACCAGCCAGCCGCTGCCGCCGACCAAGATACTGGTCGAAATCTATCAGGACGGCAGCCTGATCGTTGATCAGCAACGAATGACTTTGGCCAGCTTGCAGGCCAGGCTGAGACAGGCTCCACCCGACAAGACGGTGGTGACCATCGCCGGTGCGGCCGCCGTGTCGATGCAGCAACTCACGGATGTAATGGATGCCTGCCGCCACAGCGGTATTACCCAGATCGGTCTGGCCACGCGAGATGTCAAATAGCCGGATGAACGGAGGGCGGCCGCTGCCCGCCGGACGCACCCTGTTGGCGGCACTATTGATCGAATGTGGTCTGGTGCTCGCCGCGGTATCCCTGATGGCCGTCGCTGCGGCAAGACCCCAAGCCGACGATCAGCCCATACTGATGGTGGTAGACACGGCAGACGTTCCCAAGGAGGAACCCAAGCCCTTGCCGAAGCCGGTAGAACGCACCGTGCCGGTCAAGACAACGCAACGCATCGCGGCGCTTCCGGTACCCGAACCACCGCCTCCGGCTCCCGTGCCTTCGGCTTCCCCGATCAGCGAAGCACCACCACCACCGCCGCCGGCACCCGTGCGGGGCATCGATGCCGTAGCCAACAAGGAAGCCGAGTTCGCGGCCAGGCTCAAGGCCGCAATTCAGGCAGCAGTGTCTTACCCGCCTGCGGCGCGCGCCATGGGATTCCGCGGCAAGGCCCGCGTCGAATTCGTATATCGGGACGGCGGCACTCACCACATGCGAGTGATCGAGGGCAGCGGCATCGGCATGATCGACAACGCCGCCCTGGCGGCTGTCGCCAATGCCACCTACCCCGCAGCGCCGGATTCGCACAAGGGCCGCGACATGCCGTACCAGGTAACGGTCATCTTCGAGCTCAGCGCCCCCCGTTAGCCAGCCGCATGTTCATGAATATTTCCGGAGCAATCCCCATGTCCCATCCTGTCCGGGCCACCATCGCCTTTCTGTTGATTTGTGTCTTGACGGGTACCGGGCTGGCCGCCGAACCTGATCACCTTGTCTTTCGCTTCGCCACTGTCGGCGACAGCCGGGCCGAGCCAGGCGATGCGCAGTTGTCGGCGCAGGACACCATCTGGTTGCAATCGACTCGCGTCCTGTCCCGGCAGGTCCGCGAAATCCAGGCGCAGCATCCGCAGGCACTGGTGTTCAACGGCGACATGATCTACGGCTACTCGGCCGACCACGCCGTGCTCGACAGGCAATACGCATTCTGGCGAGGCATGGTGGCCCACCTGTTCGAGACCGGCACCTATGTCTTGCCGGTGCCTGGAAACCACGAGGTACAGATCAAGATCCCCAACGAACGCGGCGGATACGTCAAGCAGGCCGCGGTCTCAAGCGAGCAAGCATGGCGCGCCAACATGGGCGACCTGATCCTGAATGTCCCCCTATGGCAGGAAATCACCCGGTCCCGGCCGCAGGCCTGGAGCGTCGACCACGCGCCGCTTGTCGGCAGCGACGGCATCACCAGTGACCAGCGCCAGCTGAGCTACTCTTTTGACATGGGCGACGTTCATCTGGTCGTCATCAATACCGATCCCGTCGGCTTCGACGCCTCGGCGCCGGTCACCTGGCTTGCGGCGGATTTCTCCGCAGCCAGGGCGCGCGGCATGAAGCACATCTTCGTCTTCGGCCACAAGATGGCCTTCACCTATACGCCTGAGGGCCTCCAAACAAAGCTGGAGGGCGGCTTCGATGTTCGTGGCCCGGTGCGCGATGCCTTTTGGGACTTGATAGAAGCGAACCAGGCGACCTATTTTTGCGGCCATCAACACGTCTACCACGCCAGCCAGCCGCGCAAGGCAAGTGGCGGCAGCGCCTGGCAGGTGATTGTCGGCAGCGGCGGATCGCCGCTGACCACCAAGGCCAAGGACACCAAGAATCCGGCTGACCGGATGTATGCCTGGGCCGATGTCACTGTCTATCAAAGCGGCCGCGCCCATGTCGCGGTGCATGGCTTCGATGAGAGTTTCGGCCCGACACGCGTCATCGAGGAATGGGATATTTCGGCCGGGAGCCGGCGACAGGCCAAGTAGCATCGTTCAAGGCAAACCATCAGACGTTGTCGCGCACCGGCTCCGAATGTCTGAACGCGTTTTTGCAACGCAGGCCGCCTTTGACATGGCATTGCAGCGCTACTCTCGTCGCGCCAAACCTCTATTCACTTGGCGGCGCGCTTTGTCACGAAGGGGGCGTCAGCAGCCGCAATGCCAGCATCGTGCAATCGTCTTCGAGTAGTTTCGACCCGGTAAAATCTGCCACGTCCTGGCGCAAAGTCTCCAGCAGTGTCGGCAAGGGGGTCGAATTCGCCTTGCTCAGCATACGCAGGCACCGGTCTTCGGAAAACTCGTTGCCCGAGATGTCTTGTGCCTCCGTAATGCCGTCGGTATAGCAAAACAACAGGTTCCCCGGCTTGAGCCGGTATTCCATTGCAGAATACCGCCGGCCCGGAAAGGCGCCGATCAGGGCACCTCTTGGAATTTCTATCAGGAGCGAGCCTTCGTCGGTGACCACCATGGGAGAGCAATGGCCCGCATTGGAATAGCAAAGTCTGCCGCTGCTTAAGTCGAGAAAACCGCAGAACAGCGTGACAAATATGTCGGCATCGTTGGCCAGGCACAGTCGATCATTGAGTAGTCCGAGCAATTGGTCGGGTTGCACGGTATTCATGGCCAGCATGCGCAGCAGGCCGATAGTGCGCGCCATGAACAGGGCGGCGGCAATTCCATGCCCGGAAACATCGCCAATACAAAAGAACAGAGTCTCCTCGTCCACAAAGAAGGCGTCGAAGAGATCGCCGCCGACCTGGGAGGCTGGCTCCATGAACCCGCATACATCAATGTCTTGCCGCTCCGGAAACATGGGACGTTGCAGCGGCAGCATGCTGATCTGCAACTGCCGGGCGACATCAAGTTCCTTGCGGAGATGGATCAACTCCAATTGTTCGCGCTGGGCCTTCAAGGTCAGCTCGTTGGTTCGTCGCATTCTTTCTGTCAGCGAAACCATCAGACTACCTGCGACTCCCGGCACCGCCATGACGCGATTCCAGAACACGTCCCGCGAGAGTTGGAGTACCTGCGCCTCGGTCAGCGCCATAACCAGGGCCGACACCTGCTTGCCATCAATCGCCGAAAGCTCTCCGATGCACTCGCCTGGCTGGATCGCGATGGAGGCGTCCGGATTCAGATTGTGATCAAGGTGCGCGGTAACTTCACCGGACAACAGAATATAGACGTTATGGTTTGTTTCACCGGGATTGAGCAGGTGCGTGCCGGCGGGAAGCAACAGCACGTCGCAATCGGCAAGCGTCTGATGGAGCTCACTCTCGTTTGCCGCCCTGAAGAGGGGAATCCAGTCGATGCTCTGCTTGCGTCGATCCTCTTCCTGCCGGTTGTCGTCCGATGATTCTGCCGTCTTCTGCTGCTCCAGCCTGCGCCTGAACGGCCGGCGCTGAACGGATTTCTTAAGCATCGAGGGAACTGCTACTGCTCCAGCGCACCGCAAAACTCAGTTGATTGCGGCCCTCTGAATAGCGGTAGTGCAAACGGTCCGCTGAACTTCGAATCATCTGCAGCCCCAGACCACCCGGCTGGACTTCCGCCAAACTTTTCGGCCGGGCCCTGGGCAAGACGCCCAGCGGGTCGAAGGCGGCACCGGCATCGGATACGGTCACTATTGCTTCACTGGCCGGTGTTTCGTCATGCACCGCGAGATGCAGAATAACCGGGGCGGACAAGGCGGCATGGTTGCCGTGAGCGAGGATGTTCGCCAGTGTTTCATTGAGACAGACATCGAGTCGTGCGATCTCATTGGCCGGAACTCCGTATTCACGGCAAACATGCTCGACCCAGGCGGAGGCGCGACGGACGTCGCTCGCGTCGGCACGGATCGAAAGCGTCACAATCGAGTCGAGGACAGGCGAGACCATTCCTTCTGTCAAGCGAGGGCTGCCACTTCAGCCTGGTCGGCATTCGCAAACATCGGGATCAGATCATCGATACCCGTGGCGTCAAGGGTCTTGGAAACCGAAGCGTTCTCGCCGACGAACAAAACCAGCTTTCCGCCACGTTGTTGCAGGGCTTTGGCGTTGGTAATGATGGCTCGTATGCCTATCGAGGCAAGGAAAGTGACACCCGTCAGGTCCACTATGACTCGGCGCTGTGCCGATGCGGCCAGCGCCGAGAATTTCGTGGCAATTTCTTCCGTACCAAGGATGTCGAGACGCCCCGAGATGGTAATGCGGCGAAGCTTTTCTTTGCTGTCGTCAAACTCAATGGCCATGTTGGACTCCATCTGGGAGGGGATGAATAAAGTAGTGATCGGCTCTCGGAATATGGAGTCTACGCAACAATTGCGAAATATTTGTGACAATCTTTTGTCACACACGCCAGAAGCAGTCCGACAGCCACTCCCGGCTCAGCCGACGAGCGACAAGGTGCTGTTGGAATAACGACGGTCATGGCTGATTTTTTCCGCAATCCACTCCGGCACTGTGAAAACCTGGTGGATCGACAGTTCCACGGGCTATTTCGGTT
>CAINHS010000007.1 GCA_903848955.1 uncultured beta proteobacterium | reverse complement strand
GGATGGCGACGGCAATCAGCCAGTGCAGGCCGATGGCCAGGCCCGAATAGCGCGGAGCGGAAGCTGTGCTGAGGTTGCGATTCATTCCGGTTGGTTTCGTCCGAGACGGTCGTTAGGCGAAAGCCGTACTTTACGCATCCGCCGGCCCATAACCAAGACGGGTAGCCACAAATCATTGGTGCAAGTGAGGCAACAATGCGGCGTGGCTCCCGGCCCTGACCCATACCGTCCCGGATGCAGCGCATCCGGGACATATCCCACAAGGGGACATATCGCTGGGACACCTGGCCGCGAAGCGGCGTTCCAGGTGTGCAGAGATCCGTCTCGGATGCAGCGCATCCGAGACATATAATCAACGCATGCCACGCTTTGCCGCGAACCTTTCCTTCCTGTTCACCGAGCGCCCCTTCCTCGAGCGTTTCGCCGCGGCGCGGGCAGCGGGCTTCGCTGCCGTCGAGTTTCACTTCCCGTATGAGTACGACCGCGCGGCATTGGCCGAGGTGGTACTGACCTCCGGTCTCGAGGTGGTGCTGTTCAATCTGCCGGCAGGCGACTGGGCGGCCGGGGAGCGCGGCATTGCCTGCCACCCGCGGCGCATCGCCGAGTTTCAGGATGGCGTCGGCCAGGCCATCGACTACGCCCGGTTGCTCGGCTGCGGCCGGCTCAACTGCCTCGCCGGCATTGCCCCTGAAGATGTTGCACAGGACAAGGCGCGCGAAACCCTGGTCGAGAACCTGCGCTTTGCCGCCGCAGTGACCGCGCGCGCCGGCATCGAGCTGGTACTGGAGCCGCTCAATACACGCGACACGCCGGGCTTTTTTGTCGCTACCCCGCATGCCGCGCTGGAACTGATCGGCGCAGTCGGCAGCGGCAATCTGCGTCTGCAGTACGACATCTACCATGCCCAGGTGATGGCGGGCGACCTGGCCAACACCCTGCGTGAGCATCTGCCGCAGATCGGCCACGTGCAGCTGGCCGACAATCCGGGGCGGCACCAGCCGGGCAGCGGCGAGATCAATTTTCCCTTCCTGTTGCGGCATCTCGATCGCATCGGCTATGCCGGCTGGGTCGGTTGCGAGTACAAGCCGAGCGGGCGCAGCGAAGACAGTTTCGGCTGGCTGGAGCCGTGGCGGTGAGCTACGCGAGGCAGAGGGCCCTGCTGCGCGGCCTGTTCGATGCCGCCGTTGCCGCGGCCGATCCGGCGCGCTGCCTGCCCTCGTGGTTGCCAGACCCGCCGCCGGGTCGCACCGTCGTAGTCGGTGCCGGCAAGGCTGCCGCGGCCATGGCGCGCGCCGTCGAGGACCACTGGCGCGGCGATTTCGCGCAACTCTCCGGGCTTGTGGTCACGCGCTATGGACATGGCGTTCCGACGCAGCGCATCGAAGTCGTCGAAGCTTCGCATCCGGCGCCGGATGCCGCCGGCCAAGTTGCCGCCGCGCGCATGCTTGACGCGGTGAAGGGCCTGACTGCGGACGATCTGGTGCTGGTGCTTCTGTCGGGCGGCGGCTCGGCCCTGCTGGCGGCCCCGATGGCGGGCATCACGCTGCAGCAGAAGCGCAGCGTGACCAAGGCCCTGCTGAGTTGCGGCGCCGGCATCGGCGAGATCAACTGCGTCAGGAAGCATCTCTCGGCCATCAAGGGCGGTCGTCTGGCGCTGGCCGCGGCGCCGGCGCGCGTGCTGACGCTGGCGATTTCCGACGTGCCGGGCGACGACCTGTCTACCATTGCCTCCGGTCCCACCGTCGCCGATCCGACCAGTTGCGCCGATGCGCTGGAAATCGTCGGTCGCTACGCAATCGAATTGCCTGTCGCCGCACGCCAGGCGTTGCTGACGGGCGCGGCCGAAACACCCAAGGCCGGCGATCCGCGTTTTTCGCGCTGCGAGTCGCACATCATCGCTACGGCGCAATCCGCCCTCGCCGCCGCTGCTGCCGCGGCCAGCGCTCAGGGCATCACGCCGTTGGTGTTGGGCGACGCCATCGAGGGCGAGGCGCGCGAGGCGGCGCGCGTGCTCGGCGGCATCGCGATATCCGCCGCCGCACATGGCGTGCCGCTGGCGGCACCCTGTGTGCTGCTCTCCGGCGGCGAGACCACGGTGACAGTCAGAGGCGGCGGGCGCGGCGGGCGCAATGCCGAATTCCTGCTCGGCCTGGCGCTGGCACTGGGAGGGCGGCGCGGCATTTACTCCATCGCCTGCGACACGGACGGCATCGACGGTTCCGAAGACAATGCCGGCGCGCTGGTATTGCCGGATACGCTGGCGCGTGCCGCCGCCGCAAAAATTGATTTGCGTGCGCGGCTGGCCGAGAATGATGCCTATAGCGTGTTCGAAGCCCTTGGCGATCTGGTCGTCACCGGGCCGACACGCACCAACGTGAATGACTTCAGGGCGATCCTGATCGAAGCGGCGGAGATGGAAGCATGAGCCAGGCCGAACACACTGCCGGTGCGGCGCCCGACGTTGACGCGAGCGGTCGCGTGGCGCTGCTCGCTGAACTCGCCCACGCCTTGCCCGCCGCGGCGCTGTTGGCCAGCACCGAGGAATTGAAGCCCTACGAGTGTGACGGCCTCACCGCCTATCGCTGCCTGCCCTGGGCGGTGGCCTTGCCGCAGAGCGAGGAACAGGTGCTGGCAGTGCTGAAAGTCTGTCACCGGCGTCAGGTGCCGGTGGTGGTGCGCGGCGCCGGCACCGGTCTTTCCGGCGGTGCGACGCCGGTGGCAAAGGGCGTGGTGCTGTCGCTGGCGAGGTTCATGCGCATTCTGGAAATCGATCCGGCGGCCCGTCTGGCGCGGGTGCAGCCCGGCGTGCGCAACCTGGCCATTTCCGAAGCGGCGGCGGCCTGCGGCCTCTACTACGCGCCGGACCCGAGTTCGCAGATCGCCTGCACCATCGGCGGCAACATTGCCGAAAATGCCGGCGGCGTGCATTGCCTGAAGTACGGACTGACCCTGCACAACGTGGTGAAGCTGCGGGTGGCACTGATGAGCGGCGAGGTCATGGAAATCGGCTCGCACGCCCTCGATGATCCGGGTTACGACCTGCTGGCGCTGATGATCGGCTCCGAAGGCATGCTCGGCGTGGTGCTCGAGGCGAGCGTCAAGCTGACGCCGAAACCGCACACGGCGCAGGTGGTGATGGCCAGCTTCGACAGCGTGATCGAGGCCGGCAATGCGGTGGCGGCGATCATCGCCGCCGGCATCCTGCCTGCCGGCCTGGAGATGATGGACAAGCTGGCGACGGCGGCGGTCGAGGACTTCGTCCATGCCGGCTACGATCTGACGGCGGCGGCGATCCTGCTCGCCGAATCGGACGGCATCGCGGAAGAGGTGGCGGAGGAAATCGCCACCATGTCGGCGCTGCTGCAGCAAAACGGCGCACGTCAGCTGAGGATTTCGCAAAGCGAAGCGGAACGGCTCAAGTACTGGGCCGGGCGCAAGGCCGCCTTTCCGGCGGTGGGCCGCATCACGCCCGACTATCTGTGCATGGACGGCACGATACCGCGCAAGCATCTGGCCCATGTCTTGACCCGCATCGCCGAATTGTCAGAGGAATTCCGCCTGCGCTGCGCCAACGTCTTTCATGCCGGGGACGGCAATCTGCATCCGCTGATCATGTTCGATGCGCGCAACCCGGGCGAGACCGAACGTGCCATCGCCTTCGGTGCGAAAATTCTGGAGTTGTCGGTCGACGTCGGCGGCACCATCACCGGCGAACATGGCGTCGGCATCGAAAAGGTGCAGCAGATGTGCGTGCAGTTTTCGCGCGAAGAACTCGAGGCCTTCCACGCCGTCAAGGCCGCCTTCGATCCGCTGGCGTTGCTCAATCCGGGCAAGGCCGTGCCGGTGCCGCGGCACTGTTCCGAGTACCGCCTGACCGGGAGCGCGCGATGAACGATTGCGTCGAGGACTTCCGTTCGCGCATTCTCGAACGCCGGCCGCTGCGCCTGCGCGGCGGCGGCAGCAAGGACTTTTACGGCGGGCCGCTGCACGGCGAGGTGCTGGATACGCGCAGTCACAGCGGCATCATCGGCTACGAGCCGACGGAACTGGTGATCACAGCGCGCTGCGGCACGCCGCTGGCCGAGATCGAGTCGGCGTTGGCGGCACGACGGCAGTCCGTCGCCTGCCAGCCGCCCTTGTTCGGCGCCGCCAGCATTGGCGGTGTTGTCGCCGCCGGACTGTCCGGGCCGCCGCGGGCAAGGACGGGAAGTTTGCGCGACTCGGTCCTGGGGGTGAAGCTGATGGACGGTGAAGGCCGCGAACTGAATTTCGGCGGTCAGGTGATCAAGAATGTCGCCGGCTTCGACGTCTCGCGCCTGATCGCCGGCAGCCTCGGCACGCTGGGACTGATTCTCGAGGTGTCGCTCAAGGTCTTGCCGCTGCCGCCGGCGGACGCCACGCTGCGTTTCGAATTGCCGCAGGACAAGGCGCTGGCCGCCCTCAACCAGTGGGCCGGCCAGCCGCTGCCGCTGGCCGCGAGCTGCTGGCAGGCGCAGGTGCTGACGCTGCGGCTGGCCGGGGCGCAGGCCGCCGTTGCCGCCGCCCGCCGGAACCTGGGCGGCGAGCTTGTTGCTGAACCCGAAGCGGCGGCTTTCTGGGCCGCGCTGCGCGAGCAGACAGGCAGTTTCTTCGCCGGCGATGCGCCGTTGTGGCGACTCTCGCTGCCGTCGGTGACGCCGCCGCTGGACCTGGCCGGAGCGGTGCTGATCGAATGGGGCGGGGCGCAGCGCTGGCTGCGCGGTGATGTCGATGGCGCAAGCCTGCGTCAGCTCGCCGCGCAAGCGGGAGGCCACGCCACGCTGTTCCGCGGCGGCGAAAAGAGCGGCGGCGTCTTCGCGCCGCTGACCCCGGCGCTGATGGAAGTGCATCGCCGCCTCAAGCAGAGCTTCGATCCCTACGGCGTATTCAACCCCGGCCGCCTCTACCCGGAATTTTGATGGAAACGCATCTCGCCGATTTCATCCGTCATACCGCCGCCGGCCGCGAGGCCGAGGAGATTTTGCGCCGCTGCGTGCATTGCGGTTTTTGCAACGCGACCTGTCCGACCTATCAGCTGCTCGGAGATGAACTTGACAGTCCGCGCGGCCGCATCTATCTGATCAAGCAGGTGCTGGAAGGCGCCGAACCCACTGAAAAGACACGGCTGCATCTCGATCGCTGCCTGAGTTGCCGTTCCTGCGAGACCACCTGCCCCTCCGGCGTGCGCTATACGCGCCTGCTCGACATCGGTCGCGAAGTGGTCGAAAGCAAGGCGCCGCGAACTGCTGCCGATGCCTTCATGCGCAGCGTGCTGAGGAATCTGCTGCCGCGGCCGGCGCTGTTCGGTGCGGCGATGAAGATGGGGCAGTCGGTGCGGCTCATGCTGCCCGGCGTGCTGCGCGCCATGGTGCCGCCCATGTCGTCCGCGGGACCGGCGCCGCGGCGCAGCCACGCGCGACGCTTGATCGCGCTGGCCGGATGCGCCCAGCCGGCGATGTATCCGAACATCAACGGCGCCGCCCGGCGCGTGCTCGACCGCCTCGGCATCCAGATGATCGAAGCCGCGGGCGCCGGCTGCTGCGGCGCGGTGCGGCAGCATCTCAATGCCGCGGCAGGCGCGCAGGACGACGCCCGGCGCAACATCGACGCCTGGTGGCCGCTGCTCGAGTCCGGCGCCGAAGGCCTGGTGATGACGGCTTCCGGTTGCTGCTCGCACGTGCTCGAATATGCCCACCAGTTGCAGGACGATCCCGATTACGCGGTGAAAGCCGCTAGGGTGGTGCTGGCGACGCGCGACATCAGCGAGGTCATCACGGCGGAAGCCGCGGCTCTCACGCCCCTGCTGGCGGCCTGCAAGCCCTTGCCGGAAAAGCAGCGCCTGCTGGCCTTCCACACTCCCTGCAGCCTGCAGCACGCGCTGAAGATCCGCGGCACGGTCGAATCGCTGCTGGCTGCCGCCGGCTACACGCTGACTGCGGTGGCCGATTCCCACCTGTGTTGCGGCTCGGCGGGCACCTATTCGGTATTGCAGCCGGCGCTGTCAAAGCGCCTGCTCGACAACAAGCTCACCGCCCTGAAGGCGGGGGCTCCCGTCGCGATCGCCAGCGCCAACGTCGGTTGCATCGGCCACATGCAGGGTGCCACCGATCTGCCGGTGAAACACTGGATCGAAGTGCTGGACCAGCGTTTGTCGTCATGAATCTTCCGGCACAGGCATGGAGGGCTGACGCTTGAAGGTCGAAGAACAGCAGGCGCTTGATCGCCTGGCGGCGAGCGGCATACGGATTCCGCCGCAGCCCAGGGTTCTCATCGAATTGCGCGACGCCATCGCCAGCGGCGACTACAGCATCCGCTCCGTCGGCAACATCATCGCCCAGGATCCGGGTCTGGTCGCCATGCTGTTCAAGGCATCGCGCTCGCCGGTGTTCTCGCGCGGACGCAAGTTCGACAAGCTCGACCAGGTGCTGCAGATCATCGGCATCAAGCAGACCTATAACCTGGTGCAGGCGATCGCCCTGTCCACTGCGATCAGCGACGGCACGCGCAAGGCTTTCGAACTGTTCTGGGCGCGCGCCGGCGAAGTGGCGCAACTCGCCGCAATCATCGCCGAGGACCAGGTTTCGGTGTGCAACGTGTTTCCCGATCAGGCCTACATGGCGGGCATCTTCCATGAATGCGGCGTGCCGGTGTTGATGATGCGCTTCCCCGATTACTGCAGCCAGCTGCATCTCGAGGACGTCAACTGCTGGCCCAACCTGGCGCAAGAGGACGCCAAGTTCGACACCGACCATTGCAGCGTCGGCTATCTGGTGGCGCGGCACTGGGGGCTGCCGGATTTCGTTTGCGCGGCGATTCGCTATCACCACGAACTGCCTGACGAGGAAATGGGCGCCGCGGTTTCGCTGGTCAGCATCGTGCAACTGGCGATCCACTTCTATCACCGCATCAACCTTCAGCCCAATCCGGTGTGGGACAAGATCGGCTTGCGGGTGCTGGAAGAGATCGGGATTGCCGTCGAAGATCTGGGCGAATATTACGAGGACGTCTCGCAGCGTTTTCACGAGGCGGATTGCTGATCATGTTCATCCGGCATCGAGGCGGATTCTTCGTCCGCGCATGACATGAGCGATATCGGCCTCGACGTCACGGCACGCGACTGGCAGACCCTGCGGGCATCCTTCCGCTGGCAAGTGCCGGCGCGCTACAACATTGCCCGGGCCTGCTGCGGCCGCTGGGCTGATGACCGGTCGCGCTTCGCCCTGTACTACGAGGACGAAGCGGGACACACCGAAGCCTGGACTTTCTGGGACGTGCAGCAGGCCGCCAATCGCCTGTCCAATGTGCTGGGCGCCATGGGCGTGATGGCCGGTGATCGCGTCGCCATCATGCTGCCGCAACGGCCTGAAACCGGCATTGCCCACATGGCGTGCTACCAGATGGGTGCGATTGCCGTGCCGGTGTCGCATCTGTCCGGCGCCGATGCGCTGGAGTACCGGCTGTCCCACGCCGAAGCCCGGGTGGCGATCATCGATGAAGACGGACTGGAGCAGATCGCCGCCGTGCGCGACAGGCTGCCGCAGTTGAAGCATGTCATCGGCGTCGGCGCCGCGCGCGAATCCTGGGTCCGCGAATGGACCGCCCTGCTGGCGCTGGCTTCGTCGCGCTACACGCCGCTGGATACCGCCGCCGATGATCCGGCAATGATCATCTACACCAGCGGCACCACCGGCAACCCCAAGGGCGCCCTGATGGCGCAGCGCACGCTGTTGGGCAACCTGCCGGGTTTCGTCAGTTCGCACAATTTCTATCCGCAGCGCGGCGACCTGTTCTGGTCGCCGGCCGACTGGGCCTGGACCGGCGGCCTGTTCGACGCGCTGCTGCCGAGCTGGAACTTCGGCCAGCCCCTGCTCGGCTATCGCGGCCGCTTCGATGCCGAGAAAGCCTTCTGGCTGATGGAAAAGTATGCGGTGAAGAACAGCTTTCTTTTTCCCACGGCGCTGAAGATGATGATGAAGGCGGTGCCGCAGCCGCGGCAGAAATATGACCTTGTCTTGCGCAGCATCATGAGCGCCGGCGAGACCGTCGGCGCCGCGGTGTGCCACTGGGGGCAGGAGGCGCTGGGCGTCACGGTCAACGAGATGTACGGCCAGACCGAAATCAACTACATCGTCGGCAACTGCGCCACGGTGACGCCGCCCGAACCCGGCGCCATGGGACGCGGTTATCCGGGTCATCATGTCGCCGTGCTCGACGACGAGGGCCAACCCGCGGTGCCCGGCGAAACGGGCGAGGTCTGCGTGCAGCGCAGTTGCGACGGTGCCATGGATCCGGTGTTCATGCTCGGCTACTGGAACAACCCGCAGGCGACGGCAGAAAAGTTCCCCGGCGGCGGCATCGATGATCCGGCAGCCTGGGGCCGCACCGGTGATCTGGCCAGGCTCGACGCGCAGGGCGTGCTCTGGTATCAGGGACGCAGCGACGACATGTTCAAGAGCGCCGGCTATCGCATCGGGCCGGGCGAGATCGAGAACTGTCTGCTGCGGCATCCGGCGGTGGCCAATGCCGCCGTAATCGGCGCGCCCGATGCCGTGCGCGGCACGGTGGTCAAGGCCTTCATCGTGCTGCAGGCCGGCGAGCAGGGCTCGGCCGGCCTGGAAGCTTCGCTGCAGCAGCATGTGCGGCAATACCTGGCACCCTACGAATATCCCCGGATCATCGAGTTCATCGATGCCCTGCCGATGACCACCACCGGCAAGGTGCAACGCCGCCTGCTGCGGCAGCGCGGGGACTCAAAATGAACGCTGCGACCCCTCAGGAAACCAGGACATGACTGATCCGGTCACCGGCACCGATCGCCGCGGCAGCCCGCAGTTGCGGACTCTCTTCGTCGAAGCCTACGACGTGCTGCAGCCGTTCTTCGATCCCGCCAACAACTGGGGCGGCCAGAGCCACGAGCATCTGGCGTACCGGGCGCTGCACGAGCAGTTCCCCGGCTTGTCGGCGCAGGATGTGTTTACCCTGGTCACGGCGGCACGGCGGGTATTCAACAGCGGCGGCAAACCGGTGGCGCCCTGAGCGAGCGACGGACCAAGCCGGCGGCGCAGGTCCGGTTCGGCTTGGCGCAGGACCGAAGTCGAAGGAGCTGACCGCACGTATATGCAGTAACCGGCAAGGCCGGCGTCGCGGTCTGCTTGCTTGCCTGAAAGGGCCTCGCCAGAGCCGGTGCCATGGATGCAGATGACTGCAGTTCGGAGATTTGCTGAAGCCACACTTTCGGCCCGGAGAAGTCGGTCGAGAAAAAGACACGCCTTGATTTGAGCGTTCGGAACGGGTCGTCAAGCCGCTGTTGAAAAAAGAGGGGCCGGCCCAAGTCTTTGAAAGGCGCACCCTGGCCAGGTTGGTCCGACGAGCCAAGAGCTACCCGCCGCCCCTGTGACGGAGTCTCTCAATCGCTGCTCGATAGCGATGGCCAGGATGGATGGGATTCGCGCTTGCGGAATTCCCGTGGCGACATGCCCGTCCAGCGCCGGAAGGCCCGGGAAAAGCTGGTCGGTTCGCTGAACCCCAGCCGCTCGGCGATGGCTTCGACGGAAAGCCTGGAAGATTCGAGATAGCTGCGGGCGAGCCCCGCCCGTACATCGTCCACGATGCTCTGATAAGACATCCCCCGTTCTTCAAGGCGCCGGCGCAGGGTGCGGGGACTGACCCCCAACCGGGCGGCACATTCCTCCAGGGAGAGCGGACGGCCGGAAAACATCAGCATCTGGGTGCGGATGTTGCGGACCCATTCGTCATCACCCCCCGTGTCGGCATTGATCAGTTTCTCGCACTGGGCCCGGTAGACCCTGGCCGCATTGCTGCTGGCCATGGGCAGGTGCGTGCCCAGAAAGGCGGCATCGAAACGTACCTGGGTGCAGGGGGCATCGAATACCACCGGACAGGGAAAGTATTGGCGGTAGGCCTCACCATGGGCCGGGCGTGGAAAGCCGCAGCGAACTTCCCGCAGGGGCAGCGCGCGACCGGTCACCCAGCGGGTTGAGGAAAGGATGCTGCCCAGCATGTCCTCCACCGCGAACAGCACAAGGTCGTCCGGGGCCGTCCTGACCTCGACCTCCAGCACCGCCTCGTCGCCTTCGGTGCGCAGGGAAAGAAAGACCAATCGACCGCTGAAACGGCCCGAGGCCTTCTGGTACTGGCAACCCATCTGTATCGCCTCCCGCAGGGTCTCGGAGCACAGCATGGCGAAGCCCAGGCTGTCGAAGGTTGCAATGGGCCGGTTGCTCCCCAGGGCCAGCCCGAGGGCGGGGTCGCGGCTCAGCTTCAGGGCGTTGCGCAGCAGGCAGATGTGCTGCACATCCGAAATGCCGCCAGCGGGGTCCGACAAATCCCGGTCCTCCAGGCCGGTGCCCTTCAGCAACGCCGCCCGGGAGATCCCGTAGGACATCATGAACTCGGCCATCCAGGCCACATAGCTCATCGAAACCATCGCGACTCCGTGTTCCGCCACTGGCACCCGGTCAATGCCATGCCGCTATGACGTCGGCGGCATCAGCAGCCCCGCACCGAAGGCGTAGGGCGTGCTGCCGGCCAGCAGGTAGGGCTCTTGGCAGGGCCCCGACTTCAGCATGCGATCCAGGCCGATCAGCAGATCCGCCGAGCCGACGTGTCCTGTCTCGGGCCCGGTCAGCAGAAAGTGCTCGATGGGAATTCCGATCACCTGGGCGATGAGATGCAGGAACAGGGCGGCCGTCTGGTTGATGATCACCCGGCCGGGAGAAATGCCGAAGCGCGTCTTCATGGCCTCCAGGCTGCTCGAATATCCGTAGACATAGCGTTCGCGGATGTCGGCCCGGGAGGCGCCCATGAAAAGGCGCTCGGCGGGATTGGCCCCCGCCGGAGCAAGCGGATGGCGCGTGCCGCCGTACTTGACCAGCACCAGGCCGTTAAGGTCGCTCTGGGTGGTGAATTCCGCCCCGTGGAAGTTCGCCTTGACGCCATGGCAGTTTCCCGTGGAAACCACGGCGGCGCCGGCACCGTCGCCATGCGCCCAGAGCCCCATGCTCGCCACCGAGCCATGATCCACAGTGTAGGACCAGCGTTCGGCGGTGACGATGGCCGCCACGCCACCGCCGTGGGTGTTGAGCCAGCCCTGCGCCATGTCCAGGGCCGACAGGGCGCCCAGGCAGCCGATGGTCATGTCCAGCCCCAGGCAGTGGCCCCCGGCGCCGCAGTCCTTCATGATCTCGGTGGCCACGGAAAAGGAAGGCAGATAGTCCCGCGAGATGCCGGCGAACAGCACCAGCCGGAGTTCCTCGGGCGCCACTCCGGCATCGGCCAGAGCGGCCTTGAGGGCCGTGGCCCCCATGCTGCCCGGGTGGTCGTCCGGCCCGGCATGGCACACGTTCGGCCAGCCCTGGTAGTTGCTCACGTCAGCCCCGGCAGCGGCGGCCACCTCGCACACCGGATGCGCCGGCGGGAGGTAGATGCCGGTGCCGAGGATAGCGAGGGTCTTGTCCGTACTCATGGTGTTTCATCCTTCAAGAGGCGTTCCACGGCGTCGGCGATCTGGCTCGCACGCTGCCGCAGCACTTGCTGCGCGACCATCTGGGTCGGATGGTCGATGACGATGGCGGGGAGCGGCCGGTCCGACGGTTGATAAGCCATGCACCGGTCAACCTGGTCCCCGAAAGGTGCTGTCAAAATCGCGAAACCGGCGACACCGGCCCGCTGCAAAGCAATGGCGTCAAGCGAACTGCCCGACGAACAACTGCCTCAATCGGAGACACCACACAGCACCAGGCCCGGCTCCTGCGACAGGGAGGCCAGGAGGGCCGCCGGCATGGCTGTGCTGGCGTCGTCCTTCTGCAGAATCCGCTCGCTTACCTCGATGCCCCGCTCCTGCAGAATCTGCCGGGCGAACTGCATGATTGCCAGGGAATTGGGTTTCTTGTGGTCCAGCAGCGTAACCCGGGGTACTTTCGGCTTGAGCGTGATCCTGATGGGTTCGGGTTCCGGCCGCGGGATGGGGTTCACCAACACCTCACAGCTAACTTCTCCGCAACTCATCAGCCGCTGCGCTGGCAGTTTTTCGGTCATGGGCTTGCTCATTTTTCACCTCCGTAAAAAAGTTCTGGTTCAAAGTCCTTCGATCTGTTTGCAGACGACGTTGCGGCTGCCGACCCAGCGCGGGACGACGGCGGAGAAACGTCCCCCTGTCGCCCCGCATTCGACGAAGCTCAGTTGCTCGATGAACTTCAGCGGTGTGCGCATCGCGCCGAATTCCACCTCGGCGAATTCCAGGGGCGGAATGGCGATCCGCCCCACCTTCACCAGATCGTCCGTTTGCCGCCGGGCATTCTCGTAGAGGTACTGCCGCGCTGCCTCACGGGTGAAGTCTCGCTTCACCAGGTCCATGTGGTCCGGTGCAATGGCCACCAGGAAACCGCTCGAGCGGTAGTACCAGGCAGTCTGCCCGTAATGCATCATGCAGTCGCCGATGGTGTCCAGTATCCCGGCCCCGGTGCTGGAGTAGTGGTTGTTGCAGGAGTTGGGTCCTTCGCTGGCCATGATGGTCACCGCCGAAGCCTCCGCCGCCAGACCGAACTGGGTGTGATAAGGACCCCAGGCCGTCTCCGGGTGCTCGGCGATGCAGAACGACAGGCGTCCGGGATGGCCGATGGTGCCATGGGACTCCAGTACCCCGCCGCCCCTCCCGCAGAACAGCCGCACCATCTGGGCAAAGCGCCCGACAGTGGCATTGATCCGGCGATTGGCGCCGCCCATGGCATTCGCTTCATGCTCGAAGTCCAGGGCCGCCACCACCGGACCGCTGACGATGACCAGCACGCTCGCTCCGCCAGTGGTCACTTCCACGCCGCTGACGTTGAACAGGGGATCGAGTATGGCCTGGGCCAGGGCGCGCAGCACCGGCGCGTATCCGGGCTTGCAGCCGGCCATCACCGCCGTGGCTGCGACCTGTTCGGCCCGGACCTTGATGCTCTGCTCGGCAATCACGCCCACCACATCGCTCGCTTGCCAGCCGAGTGCCTCCAGCATGGGATCCACCAGGCTGCCATAGGGTGGAATCACTGGCAGACCGTCGGTCCAGCCGCTGTCCATGCATTTCTCGATGTCATCCAATACGCCGTGGCTCACTGCTTCTCCTTCTCCGTCTGTGCGGCCGTTCGTCTAACGCTCATGATCGCTGAAGATCACCCGCTGATGATGAAACACGCGAAAGGCCAATTAAAGGCCCGCCCCTCCGATCCTCCAATCGCAAACGTCGCATGCGACCTTCCCCTCGCGGGGAGGCTTCTAGTCAGCTCGCTTCGCTCGACTATCATCAGTCGCTCCGAACGAGTTGTTTCACGCTATAAGTGGCGGAAGAGGTAGGAGTCGAACCCACCAGGCGCCTTGTCGGCGCCTCTCTGGTTTTGAAGACCAGGTGCCCCACCGGGAGCATCGCTCTTCCGTTGATGATCACGCAAAAATCCTTCGTGGCAAGTCCGCGTCCCTGACCCGGCGACCATTACCCTGACGCTCGGTGAAACGGATGCTATCGAAATATTCCAGGATCTCGATGGTCAGATCGCGCCCGAGATCGAGATGGGTCTTGGCCTCGATCACCGTGAAGGATTCCTGCCGCGCGGCAAGCCGGTTGATCTCGGCGGCCAGGCGATGCAGCACGGCCGGCAGGCAAACCCGCTTCGGGCTGATTTGCCTCAGATTGCCGGCCTTCAGGGCCGTGGCGACAACTTCGGCTTGCAGCTTCCGGTCCAATCGCAGCTCCCGCTCGATTTCCGAGAGCAGGGGAATGCGGAAGCCGCCCCGGGTCAGGAAGGTCTGCAAGCGCAGCCAGGCTGCCTCGACCAGGGGCGACACCACCCGCCGGTGGTTCGCGCAGCGAACCTGACCGCCGTCCGGTTGCAGGCGTTTTTCCTGAAGCAGCGCCTCCAGCGTGGCGGCGGCAAAGGCGGCCGGAAGCGTCCCTCCCGGCGCCTGCAACAGCCTCGCCCGGGGCATGCCGGCATCCATGGGGTGGGCTTCATGCCAGTCGGCCACCTGTTGATAAAGCCCGGCCCGATGCGCGGCCCAGTCCTCCCGCATCAGCAACCAGTCGCCATCGGCCTGCCCCACGCGCACCCGTTCGGCCAGGCCGGGCAAGGCCAGCAGGGCGTCGAGTTCGACGTCCCGGAGATTGAGCGCGGCCTTGAATTCATTCAAATCGACGGGCGGCCCTTCCGCCTCCAGCCACGCGCGCAGAATCTCCGCCGGCTCTTCCCGGTACATGGCCCGCAGGCGTGCCAGGCGCGGGGGGTGGCGCTTGTGCCACTGCGGGGCATGGGGGCTCAGCACCGTGCCGCCGCCGAGGATCACGCTTTCGCTGTCGTCCTGGATCAGGAAGCGGTCGCCCCAGCACACCTGCAGGGCTTCCTTGAGAATGAACTGCACCAGCCGCTCCCGGCCGACGTCCGTCGGCGGCGGCCCGGCGTCGAGGAAGTACACCCGGGCGGAGAGGCGCCGCGCGCCGAGGTAGAGCTTTACGGGCTGGAGATGCTTCAGGGGAAACGGCAAGTCATCGAGCAGACGCAGGCGGGCGTCGAAGCGCAGGCCCGGCACGCAGCGCGCATCGGCCAGCATGTCGCCGCGCTCGATGTCGTCGCGGCTCACGTCGCCCGTCAGGTTCAGGGCGCAGCGCTGGCCGGCCTGCCCCGTGGCGGCCGCCTCGTCCTGGGCATGGATGCCCCGCACCCGCACCTTGATGCCTTCGCTGCCGGACCTGGCGGTGTACAGGCGCAGGCTGTCGCCCACCGCGACCCGGCCGGCGATGGCGGTGCCGGTGACGATCAGCCCGGTGCCCTTGAGGACAAAAGCCCGATCAACCGAGAGGCGGAAATGGCCGCGAACCGCCCGGGCCCGGCTGGCCGTGGCGCGGGCTTCCAGTTCCGCCTGCAGTTCGGCAATGCCGGCGCCGGTCAGGTTGGAAACGGGAAACACAGGCGCTGCGGGGAGCAGGCTGCGCAGCGTCGAATCCAGGGCATGCACCTGTGCCGGCGCCACGCGGTCGGTCTTGGTGATGACCGCCAGGGTGTCGCGCACGCCCAGCAGATCCATGACCCGCACGTGTTCCAGGGTCTGCGGCATCAAGCCCTCGTTGGCGTCCACCACCAGCATGCCCAGATCGACACCGCGGATGCCGGAGATCATGGTGTTGATGAAGCGGCGGTGACCCGGCACGTCGATGAAACCGATGGAGTGGCCGCTTGCCGTCTTGCGGTAGGCGAAGCCAAGGGCAATGGTCATGCCCCGGCGCTGCTCCTCCTCCAGGCGATCGGTGTTTACCCCGGTCAGTTGCCGGACCAGGGAGGTCTTGCCATGGTCCACGTGGCCTGCCGTGGCGACGATCATGTCATCGACCCGGGCAATGCCGTCTCGGCACTAATAGCCGGCCGCCACATCCACCACGCCCTCCAGCGGCTGCCCCTGGGCAAAGGCCGCCATATTGCGCATAAAGACGGCAAGCATGCGCTCCACCATGCCCGGCGCGCTCCAGGACACATGGGGGCTGAGGCGGACGCGGGGATGGGCATAGAGCCAGTGGCCGGCGGGCAGCGGCTCGGGATCCACCACGTCGAGGGATGCCATGGCCACATGGTCCTGATCCAGCAGAAGCCGCAAGGCCTCCTGGTCGACCAGACCGGCCCGGGCCACGTTCACCAGATGCACGCCGGGCTTGGTAAGCGCAAGGCGTTCCGTATCAAGGAGCCCCCGGCTTTCGGCGGTGGCCGGCAGCGCCAGCACCAGATGGTCGGCTTGACGCAGCAACTGATCCAGGGCGCCGACGAATTCGACGCCCGGCATGGGGCTGGGCCGGTGCTGCCGCACCTTGGCCACCACCCGCATGTCGAAGGCAAGCGCGCGACGGGCTATGGCCTGGCCGATGGCGCCAAAGCCGAGCAGGCCCAGAGTCTTGCCTTCCAGGCCACCCAGATCGGCCATGAACCATTGAGCGGGCGGCGCGCTCACCCAGGTTTGCGGCAGGCGCTTTTCGAAACAAAGCATCATGGCCAGCACCCATTCCGCGATGCCGACGGCCGATGCGCCCCGCGAGCAGCTGACCTGCAGTCCGGCGGCCAGATCGAAGGGAAAGGTATCCGCGCCGGTACCGAAGATATGCACCCACTTCAGCCCCTGGCATGCGGGCAGCAGTTGAGCCAGGGATCGGGTGCCCGACAGCGGCGTCAGCAGCGCATCGACCGGCCCGGCCGGTGCGCCGGTTGCGGCCACCGTTACCAGTTCGAGCCCCGGCATATGGCGCCGCAATGCCGCCTCGATTGTCGGGGCCTGAAAATTTAGCGCCAGCCTCATCTAAGCCTCCGCATACTAATTGCTACGAATCATGAAGGGAGGTGGCCGGAAAAGATAGAGTCGATCCGGCCAAAAGCTGTCTTTTCTGGCCAGACAGAAAAGTCCTTTTTCGGCCGGACGCTGGCCCGATTCGCGTCAGGGACGTCGGCCTCGTCTGTTCGCCGTCCCGCCGGCGCCGGTTCCCGGTCTGACGGGATTCACTCCAGCCAGCGCCGTCGCCAGAAGACAACGCTCAGCGTCGTCGCCACCGTCGCCATCATGCCGAGGGCGATCATGAATCCGTCGGGCCAGTCAAGCGGCGGCATGACCTTGAAGTTCATGCCGAAGATGCCCGAGATCAGGGTCGCCGGCATGAAGATGATGGCGACCACGGTGAGCGCCCTGACTTCCTGGTTGACCCGGTTGCTGACCGCCGACAGATAGATGTCGAGCATGCCTGCGATCACGTCGCGGTTGGCTTCCAGCGATTCGATGGCGTGCACCGTGTGGTCGTACACGTCGCGCAGGTAGGGGCGGGTTGCGGCACTGAAGAAGCGATCGTCGGCGCGGGTCAGGCTGTTGATCACTTCGCGCAGCGGCCAGATCGAGCGGCGCAGGCTCAGCGTCTCGCGCTTCAACTGGTGCACCGCTTGCAGCGAGCCCGGTTTGGGCCGCTCCAGCATCGTGTCCTCGAGTGCCTCGGTGCGTTCGCCGATGTTCTCGAGTATCGTGAAATAGCGGTCCACGACGGCGTCGAGCAGCGAATAGGCGAGGTAGTCCGCGCCCAATTTGCGGATCTGGCCGCGATCCTGGCGCAGACGCTCGCGCACCGGGTCGAAGCGGCCGCTGGGCCGTTCCTGGAAGGTCAGGACGAAATTGCGGCCGAGGATCAGGCTGACCTGGTCGGAGTTGATTTGCTGGATGGCACCGTCGATTTCGAAAAAGCGGGCGACCAGAAAAAGGTAGTCGCCATAGTCGTCAAGCTTGGGCCGCTGGTTGGTATTGAGTATGTCTTCCAGCACCAGCGGATGAAGGTTGAAGCGGCGGCCGATTTCGGCCATTACCCCCGGCTCGTGCAGGCCATGCACGTTGAGCCAGAGCACCGGCAGTCGCGGCGTGTGGGCCTCGGCTTGCGCGATCGAGGTGAAGCAGTACTCGACCAGTTCGCTGTCGCCGTACTCGATCAGGGTGATGGTCGCCTGTTCGGTCTTGCGTTCGCCCAGGTGGATCAGGGCGCCGGGCGCCAGGCCCACCTTGGCGGCTTGCGACGGGCGTCTGGCGCCGCCGGTACGGCCACGATTCGGTTTCGGACTGGTCATGTAGGGTGATCGAATCAAGCTTGATCTCGATCAATCGGCTTAATGTGGAAAGCGTATCATACCGGCGGCGCGGCATCCGCGGCGGCGATGGCGGGGCGCACATCAGGTACGGACGAGAGGGATGAACACATGCGTTCGTGGGTCGGAGTATCAATGAATATGCGAATGGGAGAATCATGGCGCTGACAATTGGAGTTCCCCGGGAAACGCTGCCGGGCGAAAAACGCGTTGCTACGGTACCGGAAGTCGTCGAAAAACTCGTCAAGCTGGGCTTCGCGGTGGCCGTCGAATCGGGCGCCGGGGATGCAGCGAATTGCAGTGACGAAACCTATCGCAGCGCCGGCGCCCGGATCATCGAAGGCGCCGCCGAATTGTTTGCGGCGTCCGACATCGTGCTCAAGGTCGGCGTGCCGACGACGGTGGAAGTCGGTCTCCTGCGTGAAGGCAGCACCCTGCTCGGTTTCATCTGGCCGGCACAAAACCCCGAATTGATGCAGCAGCTCGCCGCCAGGAAGGTGACCGTGCTGGCCATCGACTCGCTGCCGCGCACGCTCTCCCGTGCCCAGAAGATGGACGCACTGACGTCCCAGGCCGGCGTTGCCGGCTACCGCGCCGTGATCGAGGCCGCCAACGCCTTCGGTCGCTTCTTCAACGGCCAGATCACGGCTGCGGGCAAGGTGCCGCCGGCCAAGGTATTCATCGCCGGTGCCGGCGTCGCCGGTCTGGCGGCGATCGGAACTGCTGCCGGCCTCGGCGCCATCGTGCGCGCCAACGACACCCGCGCCGAAGTGGCCGACCAGGTCGTGTCCCTGGGCGGTGAATTCGTCAAGGTCGATTACGAAGAAGAGGGCTCCGGCGGCGGCGGCTACGCCAAGGTGATGAGCGAAGGCTTCCAACAGGCTCAGCGCGACATGTACGCCAAGCAGGCGAAGGAAGTGGACATCATCATCACCACTGCCCTGATTCCCGGCAAGCCGGCGCCCAGGCTGATCACCGCCGAGATGGTGAAGAGCATGAAGCCGGGCAGTGTCATTGTTGATATGGCGGCCGAGCGCGGCGGCAACTGCGAACTGACCGAACCCGGCCAGGTGGTCGTCAAGCACGGTGTGACCATCGTCGGCTACACCGACCTGGCCTCGCGCCTGGCCAAGCAGTCATCGACCTTGTACGCCACCAACCTGTTCCGCCTCACCGAGGAACTGTGCAAAACCAAGGACGGCATCATCGACGTCAACATGGACGACGAAGCCATCCGCGGCCTGACCGTAATCAAGAACGGCGAAGTCACCTGGCCGCCTCCGGCGCCCAAGCCGTCGGCGGCGCCTGCGGCAAAGCCTGCCGCAGCGGCTCCCGCACAGAAGAAGTCGGGTGGCCACGGCAAGAGTTCGGAACCGGCTTCGGCCACCAGCACGGCCGTCACCTTCGGCATTGCGGCGCTGATCTTCTGGTTCATCGGCGCCAATGCGCCGGGCGCCTTCCTCGCCCACTTCACGGTGTTCGTGCTGGCCTGCTTCGTCGGCTACATGGTGGTGTGGAACGTGACGCCGGCCTTGC
The DNA here is from genome assembly GCA_903848955.1 of uncultured beta proteobacterium. Classification (GTDB taxonomy): domain Bacteria; phylum Pseudomonadota; class Gammaproteobacteria; order Burkholderiales; family Rhodocyclaceae; genus Sulfuritalea. Next base: position 117,056 of record CAINHS010000007.1, on the reverse strand, counting down.
ACACGCCGCTGATGAGCGTGACCAATGCCATCAGCAGCATCATCGCCATCGGCGCCCTGGTCCAGATCGCGCCTCCCGGCGAAGTGCGCCTGGACGAATGGATCCGCTGGCTGGCCGTGGTCGGCATCGTGCTGACCTCGATCAACATGTTCGGCGGTTTCGCCGTGACCCAGCGCATGCTGGCGATGTTCCGTAAATAAGGGGAAGAAGAGCCATGTCAGAAAGCCTAGCAACAATCTCCTATATCGGAGCGACGATACTCTTCATCCTCAGCCTCGGCGGCCTGTCCAATCCTGAGACGTCGCGCCGCGGCAACCTGTACGGCATGATCGGCATGACCCTCGCCGTGCTGGCGACGGTGTTCGGTCCCCACGTGACGATGTCGGGCATCGGCTGGATCGTCGTCGCCATGGTCATCGGCGGTGCCGTCGGACTTTACGCCGCGCGCACCGTGCAAATGACGCAGATGCCGGAACTGGTGGCGCTGATGCACAGCCTGGTCGGCCTGGCGGCCTGCCTGGTGGGCTTCGCCAACTACATCGACCCGGCGGCTTCGGCCCATCTTTCGGGCGCCGAGAAAGCCATTCACGAAATCGAGATCTACGTCGGCATCCTGATCGGCGCAGTGACGTTCTCCGGTTCGGTGATCGCTTTCGGCAAGCTCTCCGGCAAGATCGGCGGCAAGCCGCTGACCCTGCCCGGACGCCACTGGATGAACCTGACCGGCCTGCTGGTGGTGATCTGGTTCGGCGGCGTATTCATCAATACGCATACGGTGGCCGAGGGCATGACGCCGCTCATCGTCATGACCGTGATCGCGCTGCTGTTCGGCATCCACATGGTGATGGCGATCGGCGGCGCCGACATGCCGGTGGTGGTCTCGATGCTCAACAGCTACTCCGGCTGGGCCGCGGCGGCAACCGGCTTCATGCTGAACAACGACCTGCTGATCGTTACCGGCGCCCTGGTCGGTTCCTCCGGCGCCATTCTCTCCTACATCATGTGCAAGGCGATGAACAGAAGCTTCGTCAGCGTCATCGCCGGGGGATTCGGCTCGGATGGCGGCATGCCGGCGCCCAAGGTTGATGGTGCCGAACCTGTCGGCGAAGTGGTGCCGATCAGCAGCGCCGATACGGCGGAACTGCTGGCCGAGTCGAAGAGCGTCATCATTGTGCCGGGTTACGGCATGGCGGTGGCACAGGCCCAGCACACGGTATTCGAGATCACCAAGCATCTGCGCGCCAAGGGCGTCAACGTCCGCTTCGGCATTCACCCGGTAGCCGGCCGCATGCCCGGACACATGAACGTGCTGCTGGCCGAAGCCAAGGTGCCTTATGACATCGTGTTCGAGATGGACGAGTTGAACGACGACTTCCCGCAAACCGATGTGGCGATGATCATCGGCGCCAACGACATCGTCAATCCCGGCGCACAGGACGACCCGAACAGTCCGATCGCCGGCATGCCGGTGCTGGAGGTGTGGAAGGCCAAGACCTCGATCGTCATGAAGCGCAGCATGGCGTCCGGCTACGCCGGCGTTGACAATCCGCTCTTCTACAAGGAAAACAATCGCATGCTGTTTGGCGATGCGAAGAAGATGCTGGACGAAGTGCTGGCGGTGCTGAAGGCGGCCTGATCAGCCCGGGCAGTTTCCGGCATGACAAAAAACGCCACGGCACGTGGCGTTTTTTTATGCTGCTGCCCGGCTTTGCAAGAGTCGTCATCGCGGCGATAATGCCTCAGGCATCGAGGGCGGGGAAGGCCGGGAATTGAAACCGCTGCGTCGGCAACATGGCGCCAATGATCAATTGCTCCTGCCTGCCATAGGGTAGTATGAGGTGCATCGCCGATGCAGCGAGCGCAATCGCGCGTCAAAGAAGATGTGGAGATCGCATGTCAAAGCCAGACAACAATTCATTCGCGCCGGAAGATCAGTCCGCTTTCAGGTACTCCGCCAGGTATTCATGAAGAAGCGATACCCCGCTGACGATGCTGCCGCACTTCAGGCGTGAATCCGCCGCCGGATATGACGAAGTAGTGCTGCGGCCATGACTTCTCCTACACTGGATCGCGTGCTGGACGCAATCGTCCGTGTGGACCCGGACTTCAACGTAAAGTTTGTATCGGCGTCCGGCCGGCGTTGGTTCGGCGGTGCCGCGCCCGCCGCTTTCCCGGACAACTTCTTGGCTATCCTGCATCCGGGCGATGTCGACATGTTCAGGGCGGCCAGCCGCGGCACCCCCGAATCTTTTGCCTGCGACATCCGTGTGCTGAAGGATGGCCAGGAAAACTGGATCAATGTCCGTGGCTACCAGCTGCCGGATGTCCAGCAATACATGATGTGCATCATTGACATCTCGGCATGGAAGACGGACGACTCCGTCTTGCGCCATGCGGCTGAACACGATGATCTGACAGGCCTGCCGAACAGGGTATTTCTCAAACATACCGTGGAACAGTGTATTGAGGCCGGAAATCTCCCGTTTTCAGTGGCCCTGCTCGACCTCGATGGATTCAAGAAGGTCAATGACACCTATGGCCATGCCGTGGGCGATGCCGTGCTGGTGGAGACCGCAAAGCGTCTGAACCGGGTCATTGGTCCGGATGACGTGCTTGTCAGGCTGGGCGGCGACGAATTCGTCATGGTCTTGTTCGACCCGGATGTCCTTGCCGTCAACAGTGTAATGACGAGAATACTGCTGGCCATAGCCAGGCCATACGATACCTCGCCGCACAATGCCTACCTGGGCGTCAGCATCGGTGTAGCCACATATCCCGAACATGGCGAGGATTACTCGACGCTGTTGAAGAATGCCGACAGGGCCATGTACCATTCCAAGAATGGCGGCAAGAATCGCGTAAGCTTTTTTGCAGAGTCGGCCGAGAGCGCCGATCTTTCGATAAAGTCAGCCATACACGACGGTATTCAGGAGGGCGAATTTTTCCTCGAGTATCAGCCCCAGTACGACATAAATCGTTGTCTGGTAGGTGCCGAGGCATTGATGCGGTGGTCGAGCCGCACTTTCGGCCGGGTGGCTCCCGACAAATTCATTCCGATTGTTGAAGAAACCGGCCTCATGCCGTTTCTGGGCAAGTGGGCCCTCAGGTGTGCGTGTCACCAATTGAAGCAGTTTCAGGAACTGATGCCCGGTTTTGTCATGTCGGTCAATGTGTCTCCAATTCAATTTGGCGGCGACGATTTCGATTCGCTGGTTCTTGAAGCCATCTCCGAGGCAGGCGTGGATCCAGCCACAGTCATCCTTGAGATTACCGAATCCACCTTGATGCACAGCCGGGAACAGACCGAACGCACCCTCGCCCGCTTGCGCGAAAAGCGAATACGTTTCTCGATAGATGATTTCGGCACCGGGTTTTCCAGTCTTGCCTATCTGACACGGTTACCGGTATCGAGCATAAAAATCGACAAGTCATTCATCCGCGCCATCGGCGATCCCCCCGCCGATTCGGCGGCCGACAAGAAATTGATAACGGCCATGATCAATCTGGCACACAGCATCGATTTGAAGGTGGTCGCCGAAGGCGTGGAAAAAGAAGAACAGTTTTCCTTCTTGAAGAGTTCCGGCTGCAACCTGATACAGGGCTACCTGCTCGGCAAGCCGATGTCCGCCGAGGCGATCACAAGCTTGTTGAACATCACCGCCGGGACTGTCGCATGAGCGCGCAAGTCATGGAAAAATTGTTTGCCGCAATGGGTAGATCGAAGGGGCTTCCAGCCCTGGAGAGTACCGTCACCTCGATTCTCGGTTCGCTCTGCGACGGTACAAAGGGCAGTCGCGACGTGGTTGCGCATATCGTCGAGGATTTCGCCCTGACGCAAAGGGTCCTCAAACTCGTCAATTCTTCGATGTACGCGCCGTTCGCCCGGAACATATCTTCCATTTCGTCGGCGCTGAACATTCTGGGCGCAGACGCCTTGCAGCACATCGTGCTGAGTACCGCAATGGTGACCGCGCTGGAACTGGACGACGACGAGAACCTGTCGAAGACTTTGTTGGCCTCTGAACTCGCCAGAACGGTTTGCTCTGATCGTCTGGAGGAAGCGTCAATAGCGGCCTTGATGTACGATCTCGGCAGTCTGATGACGCAAAAATATCTGCCTGACGAAATGGCTGTCATCAAGCGAAAGACTGGTGCCGGCCTCCATCCGGATGCGGCCGCCATCGAGATCCTGGGCATGACGCTGCAACAGGTGGGCGCCGAAGTCGCGAAGCGCTGGAACTTGCCGCCCGCAATTGTTTCGGTAATCGACGGCACCGGCGATCCGGCCCTGATCGGCATAGCGAAATTTTCCAATTCCGCGTCTTCATTGATACATGAAGGGAAAGTGGAAGAGGTCAACAGGCTGGTATCCACGCTGGATGTACCGGGCCTCGACAAGTCTAAGCTGAGCGTATTGATCAGTCGCAAAGTCGAAGAAATCACCCCCGGCGTCGGCGGTGCAGAAGTTCGCGGCGCGGAGGCCATGCTTGACGAATTACTTGTTTCTCTGAGCGGGGAAAGGAAGAAAACCGTTGACGAATTGGCAGGCGCCATCTTCGCCGGATTCGGCGAGTCACTGGCAACGGCGCATTGCCTGTTGTTCGTGCTGGCACGGTCCGGCGACTACACCGTACGCCATGGATATGGCAAAGGAATCGAAGAACTGAAAAGCAAGCTCAGGATATCGGCCGAGTTCAAGCCTACGGCGTTTCACGCGGCGATAAACAACAGGGTTGATGTTTCAATCGCCGACGTGTCGAAGCTGAAGGCGACGGCGCTGCCGGACGGATACAAGGCGCTTTTGCCGAATGTGGCCAAGTTCCTGATTCTGCCGATTGCAAACAGCAGCGTGTCCGGCCTGGTCTATTGCGACTGGGAGACCGACAAGGAAGTTACCAGGTCGGAACTGGTGGCCATCAGAAAGTTGCGCGACTTGTTCGCACCGTTTTTTCCAAGGTGATGCCGAATGATTTGTCGCGGCCGGCCCGCAGCGAAGCCGGCGCTGTCCGGCGGCACGGGCGAGGCCGGTCGATTCAGCCGCGCAGCGCCTGAATTTCCGCGACGGCCCCGTGCAGGCGCTGGCCGAGATTGCGGGCGATGCTTTCGATGAGGGCAAAGGCCAGGTCACGATGCTGCCCGCTCAGTTCCAGGAAACGGTCGCGCGGGATGGCATAAACCTCGGTATCGCAGAGCGCCAGTGCATCGGCCGTGTGGCTGCCGGCATCCAGAAATCCCATGCCGCCGACGATCTCGCCGGGGCCGCAGGTGGCGAGGTGGTAACTGTCCTTCTTGTGGATCGGCAGCGTGACTTTCACCGTGCCGCGCCGGATCAGGAACAGGTCGGCGGCTGTCGTTCCGGCCTTGAAAACCTTCTTGCCGGCCTTGATATGGCGCAGCTCGGCCGCCGCTTCCAGCGCCGCCAACGCTTCCTCCGGCTGACCGGCGAAGATCGGCATTTGCCGCAGCTCCAGCCCCGATGTGTCGACCTGCCCGGCTACCGCCTCCGCCTGCGCTCGTGACTGTATCCATTCGAGCGCTTCATCGATCTGGCGGAAAGCGAAGGCCTTGTTGGTCGGCCTGACCACTCCGGTCTGCTTGAGGAAGCGCTTCATCTTGAGGCCGCTCGGCAGCCCCTTCGGGATGTCGCAAAACACCAGGTAGGCATCGTGCTCTTCGAGGCGGTCCTTGATCTGTTCCAGTACATGCGTCGCCGTGACATCGAGCGACTGCACCCTGCGCATGCTGAGGATCACGTATTTGTGCCGGCCGGTTTCCGGCTCCAGAACTGCCTGCAACTGGTTGGCGGTACCGAAGAACAGGCTGCCCTGCAGTTCGAAAATAACCGCCTCGCCGGCCTCGTGCTCCAGCCGCATGACATCGAGCGGGGTCCGCGCCCACTTCGCAACGATCTGGTGGCCCTCGATGCGGCTATGCACCACCGAGCTGCGCGTCTGTTCGCGAATGAACAGGAGAATGGCCAAAGCCACGCCGACCCCGGATGCGGCGATCAGGTTGCCGAAGATCGCCACCAGGATCACCGACACGATGACCATGAAATCCAGCCGCGTCTCCGGCGTGAAGAAGAAGACCAGGCTGTGGCGGTCGATCATGCGCAAACCGATGACGATCAGGATTGCCGCCAGGGCGGCGATCGGCACCCAGGCGATGAGGGGCACCAGGACAAGGAAGGCCAGCAGCGAGAGCGCGCCGGCGATCATGCCGGAGCGGCGGGTGGTACCCCCGCTCGAAATATTGACCAGCGAGGCACCCATGGTGCCGGCTCCCGGAATGCCGCCGATCAGAGATGAGACGATGTTGCCCAGACCCTGCCCCGTCAGTTCCCGGTTGGAGTCGTGGTGCGAGTCGGTCATGGTGTCGATGACCACGCAGGTCTTCAGCGTATCGATTGACAGCAGCGCCGCCAGCGTCAGGGCCGGAACGACAGCCTCGCCGAGTTCCCGCAAACCGAGGTTGGCGAACGCGAGCCAGTGCCGGCCGACGATTTCGCCGAAGCCGGCATCCCCCTTTGCAAGTGTTCCGACCAATAGCGGGTTGTGCTCCGTGCTCAACAACGCCGGATCGAAACGGGCCAGCAGCAGGTAGGTGCCGATTCCGCCAAGCAGGCCGAGAATCGTCGCCGGGACCTTGCGGGTCAGCCTGGGCGTGAGCAGCATCGCAGCGATGGCAACGCCGCCGACGACCGCGCTTTGCCACATCCAGATGGCGGGAGTCTTCAAGGTTTCCAACAGGCCGGCGGTCGCCGGAGCGCCGAGGAACCTCGGGATCTGGCTGCCGATGATGATGAGGCCGACGCCGCTGAGATAGCCGCTGACGACCGGGTAGGGGATAAACCTGATCAGCCGTCCGATGCCGGCAAGACCGAGGCCGATTTGCGTTACGCCGGCGAGCAGACCGATCACGCTCAACAGGGCGAGTATGGCCATCGGCTCCATGCCGCGAGCGCCATAACCGCTTGCCAGGGCGGCCAATACCGCCGCTGCCGGCGCACAGGGGGCGCTGATCAAGCGCGAACTGCCGCCGCAGACGGGGGCGATGAGGCCGAGGGCGGTGGCGCCGACTATGCCGGCCAGTGCCCCCTGCGCGGCCAGCGATGCCGACAGCGGCGAGAAAATGGTGACGCCAAAGGCAATCGCGGAAGGCAGCGCCACCAGCATCGCGGCAAGCCCGCCCCAACAATCGCCGAGGAGGTCTCGACGGACGATGGAAGTATCTTCGGTCATGGCTTCACGGCCCGGATTCAACTAGCCGCAGTATCTTCGGCTGCGACCGGAGGGTCAAGCGCAAGCACAGGCGCAAGCGGCAAGACACAGCTTGCCCGCTGCGGCCAGGCTCAGCAATGCCGTGGCGAGCTTCGACGCGCTGTCGGAATACGCCGCCGGGAGATGAAGAGCCGGCTCATGGCTTTGCTGCCCCCCGGCGAAGATCGTGCTCGGTCCACAGGGCATGGGCGAAGGCCTTCCATGCCGGGCCGCCATGGGTGTGAATATCGGCCCTGGCGCTTTCCTTCATCACGGTCAGCATCAGCTGGGCCAGGCCGAAGAGTTCGACGCGGGGACGATCCAGCGGATCCTTCATGTCGCAGCGGGTCTGGCCGATCTTGCAGTCGAGGGCTTCGCGCGCCAGTTCGCGCACCTGCACCTCATCGTTCCAGTCGATGCCCAGAATGACCCCCTTGCGCTCGATCTCCTGCTCGAGCTGTCGGGCTTCGCTGGAATAGTTTTCGAATCCGCTCATGCTTTGGGTTTCCTTGTCCGGGTTGTGGTCCCGGCTTTGCCCGCGGCTTTCGGCGCAGCGGCGGATGCCGCCCGGCTGCCGAGAAAGCGGGCGAGATAGCGGCCGGTGTAGCTGCCCTTGATCCGCGCCACGTCTTCGGGCGTGCCGGCGGCGATGATGCGGCCGCCGCCGTCGCCGCCTTCGGGGCCGAGATCCACCACCCAGTCGGCGGTCTTGATTACGTCGAGGTTGTGCTCAATGACCACCACCGTGTTGCCGTGGTCGCGCAGCCGGTGCAGCACCGAGAGCAGCATTTCGATGTCCTGGAAATGCAGGCCGGTGGTCGGCTCGTCGAGGATGTACAGGGTGCGGCCGGTATCGCGCTTGGACAGTTCCAGCGCCAGCTTGACGCGCTGCGCCTCGCCGCCGGAAAGCGTGGTGGCCGACTGGCCGAGCTGGATGTAGGAGAGGCCCACGTCCATCAGCGTCTGCAGCTTGCGCGCCACCACCGGCACCGCAGCGAAGAATTCGTGCGCCTGCTCGACGGTCATGTTCAGGACTTCGTGGATGGTCCTGCCCTTGTAGCGGACTTCCAGCGTTTCGCGGTTGTAGCGCTTGCCGTGGCAGACATCGCAGGGCACGAAGATGTCGGGCAGGAAATGCATTTCGACCTTGATCATGCCGTCGCCCTGACAGGCTTCGCAGCGCCCGCCCTTGACGTTGAAGCTGAAGCGGCCGGGACTGTAGCCGCGCTCGCGCGACGCCGGCACGCCGGCGAACAGCTCGCGGATCGGTGTCAGCAGGCCGGTGTAGGTGGCCGGATTGGAGCGCGGCGTGCGCCCGATCGGCGACTGGTCGACGTTGATCACCTTGTCGAAGAATTCCAGGCCCTCGATCTCGCGGTGCGGCGCCGGTTCCAGCGCCGCGCCGTAGAGGTGGCGCGCGGCGGCGGCATACAGGGTGTCGTTGATCAGGGTCGACTTGCCTGAGCCGGAAACCCCCGTGATGCAGGTTAATAATCCCACCGGAATATTCAGCTCGACGTGTTTCAGGTTGTTGCCGCTGGCATCGAGAATCTTCAGTTCGCGCAGTGCATTGCGCGGCGTGCGCCGTGCCGGGACGGCGATTTCGCGGCGGCCGGAGAGAAAGGCGCCGGTCATCGATGCGCTGCTGGCGGCGACTTGTGCCGGTGTGCCTTCGGCCACCACGCGGCCGCCATGTTCGCCGGCTCCGGGACCCATGTCGACGACGTAGTCGGCGGACTCGATGGCCTCCAGGTCGTGTTCGACCACGATCACGGTGTTGCCCAGATCGCGCAGATGGAACAGTGTTTCCAGCAGGCGGGCGTTGTCGCGCTGGTGCAGGCCGATCGAGGGTTCGTCGAGCACGTACATCACGCCGGTCAGGCCGGAGCCGATCTGCGAGGCCAGGCGGATGCGCTGCGCTTCGCCGCCGGAGAGGGTTTCCGCCGAGCGGTCGAGCGAGAGGTAGTCGAGGCCGACGTTGATCAGGAAGCTCAGCCGGGCGGTGATTTCCTTGAGGATCTTTTCGCCGACCTGGGCTTTTTGTCCGGCGAGTTGTAGCAGGTTGAAGAAGTCGCGACAGTTGATCAGGGAGAGGCGGCTGATGTCGGAAATTGTCTTGCCGCCGATGAAGACGTGGCGCGCCTCGCGCCGCAGGCGCATGCCGCGGCACTCGGGGCAGGGCTTGTTGTTGAGGTACTTGGCCAGTTCCTCACGCACTGCCATCGAATCGGTCTCGCGGTAGCGGCGCTCGAGGCTGGGAATAATGCCCTCGAAGGGGTGCGTGCGGTCGAAGCGCGTGCCCTTCTCGTTCAGGTAGCGGAACTTGATCTGCTCCTTGCCCGAGCCGTAGAGCACGATGTCGGCGGCGTCTGCCGGCAGTTTCTCGAAGGGCTGCTCGGTATCGATGCGGTAATGTGCGGCGAGCGATTCCAGCATCTGGAAATAGAACTGGTTGCGCCGGTCCCAGCCCTTGATGGCGCCGGCGGCGAGGCTCAGGTGCGGATAGGCGACCACCCGCGCCGGGTCGAAGAACTGGATCTGTCCGAGGCCGTCGCACTTCTGGCAGGCGCCCATCGGGTTGTTGAAGGAGAACAGGCGCGGTTCCAGTTCCTGCAGGGCATAGCTGCACACCGGGCAGGCGAACTTCGAGGAAAACAGGTGCTCGCTGCCGGAGTCCATCTCGACCGCAAGCGCCCGTCCTTCGGCATGCATCAGTGCGGTTTCGAAACTTTCCGCCAGGCGCTGGCGCACGTCGGGCCGCACCTTGAGCCGGTCGACAACGATGTCGATGGTGTGCTTCTGGCTCTTGGCCAGCTTGGGCAGGCTGTCGATGTCATGCACCGTGCCGTCCACGCGCAAGCGCACAAAGCCCTGCGCCCGCAGTTCGGCGAAGAGGTCGAGTTGCTCGCCCTTGCGATTGGCGACCACCGGGGCGAGGATCATCAGCCGGGTGTCCTGCGGCAGGGCGAGGACATGGTCCACCATCTGCGACACGCTGTTGGCCTCCAGCGGCAGGTCGTGCTCGGGACAGTGCGGCGTGCCGGCACGGGCGTAGAGCAGGCGCAGGTAGTCGTGGATCTCGGTGACGGTGCCGACGGTGGAGCGCGGGTTGTGGCTGGTGGCCTTCTGCTCGATGGAAATCGCCGGCGAGAGACCCTCGATCAGGTCCACGTCCGGCTTTTCCATCATCTGCAGGAATTGCCGCGCATAGGCCGAGAGCGATTCGACATAGCGGCGCTGGCCCTCGGCGTACAGGGTATCGAAGGCCAGCGATGACTTGCCCGAGCCGGACAGGCCGGTAATCACCGTCAGCCGGTTGCGCGGCAGGTCGAGGTTGATGTTCTTGAGATTGTGCGTTCGCGCGCCGCGAATCCTGATGAAGTCCATGGGGCGGTGTTGATGTTGGGGCAACCGGAGAATATACCCGCGCCGGGATGCGATAGCCACTGCCAACCAGCTTTTCCGGCCCGGATGCGGGCATAATGCGCTCCCCGTTTGAAGCAGAGGTAAGGGCCTTGAATTCCGGGTTCCGTTCAGGTGGGGGTGAAGACTTGAACGCTGTTCGGGGCGGATGGCAAGTGAATTTTTGGAGTAAGCTTGCCCTCTCGGGCGCGGGCTCGCAGGAACCGATCAGGTCTCGGCCCGCTTTGCTGCGTGCGGCCGCCATATTTTTTCTATTTGCTGAGTCAGAGAACTACGTACCACTATGGGATTCCGGGAAATACCTGTCGAAAATCTGACCTTCGGGATGTTCGTCGCCAAGCTCGACAGGCCCTGGACGGAAACACCCTTCGTCTTTCAGGGTTTTGTCCTGAAAAGCGAAAGGCAGTTCAGTACCTTGAAACAGTACTGCAAGCACGTCTTCGTTGATCCGGAGAGGGAGGATCGCGTCGATGTCGGCAAGGTGACGGCGGCGGATATTGCGAAAGTCCGGGGTAACACGGTTTACCGGGAGGTGTCGAGCGTCGAAGTCGAGTTGCCCAGAGCGCAGAAGGCCTATACAAATACGACGGTTCTCGTCAATGAGCTTTCCCGTGTCGTCGAAACCGGGAGTTCGCTCGACAGTTCCAGATCGAAGCAGGCGGCGGTGCAGATCACCGACAGCGTCGTGCGCAACCCGGACGCGATGGCTCTGCTGACCAGGCTGCAGGAGAAGAGCGGTGCCAGCCTCAGCCGGGCCGTCGAGGTTTCGGTCATGATGACCATCTTCGGCCGCTTTCTGCAATTGCCGCAGGAGCGCCTGGAGATTCTCGGCATGCTCGGGCTGCTGCAGGATGTGGGCAAGCTCAAACTGCCCTCCGAACTGGCTGCGCGCGGGCCGGCCAACGCCGAGGAAATCGCGCTCTACCAGGCGCATGTGGGCCACTCGGTGCGGATTCTCAGCGATACCCCGGGCATTCCCGCGGAACTCCCCGGACTTGCTTCCCTGCACCACGAACGCTTCGACGGCAGCGGCTATCCGCGCGGATTGAAAGGGACTGCGATTGCCTTTCCCGGCCTGATCGCCGGTATCGTCGATGCATTCGATACCCTCACCGCGCCTAAGCCGCTGGGCGACAATCTGACCCCTTCCAATGCGCTCAGCATCATCTACAAGGGGCGCGGGACGCTGTTTCACCCTGCGCTGGTGGAACAGTTCATCCAGTGTGTCGGCGTTTTCCCGGTAGGCAGCGTGGTCGAGCTGAACAGCGGCGAGGTCGCGATCGTGACGGGCCAGAACATGGTGCGTCGCATGCAGCCACGCATCATGGTGGTCAAGGACGCCCAGGGCAACCCGCTGGCACCCTACAAGATGCTGGACCTGATGAAGGAGCCCAAGGTGAGGCCGGACGAGCCCTACCGGATACTGCGTACGCTGGAGTACGACTCCGTCAAGATCGATCCGCGCGAGTTGTACCTGTGAGCGAGGCCGACCCCAGCAGCGCCGGGGCGATGTCCGCTGACCGCTCCAGTGACGCCGCCGGGTTTCTTGAGGCGCTGCGTGGCAAGGTCGAGGAAAGGCGCGCAGACGGCGCGAATCTGGCCGTATTGCTCATCGAATGCGGCGTGGTCAGCCGGATAGACGCGGCCTGGGGTTACCACGTCGGCGATGCCGTGCGCGGCCGTGTCACCGAGTTGCTGCGCTCCGACGTGCTGCGCCCCGGTGATCTGGTCGGCGAAATGGGTCGCGACGATTTTGCCTGCGTCCTGTCAATCGTCGAGGGTCCGGCCGTCGCGCTGCAGGCGGCGAAGAAATTGCTGCGTGCGCTGAATACGCCATTCTGGATCGGCGAGGAGGAAATTGCTGCCAGTCCCGCAGTCGGGATCGCAATGTTTCCGGCACACGGCGATCAGGCGGAAATTCTGCTGCAGAGAGCCAAGAGCGCCTGCGCCCTGGCCCGCAACCTGACCGGCCGTATTGCCGACTATGAGGAAGACTGGGAAAACTCTGCGGCAACCAGGCTCTTGTACGAGAACCGCTTGCGCGCGGCGGTTGCCGAGGATGCGCTGGAAATGGTGTTTCAGCCGCAGTACGACCTGCGTCTGGGCCAGGTCATGGGTGCCGAAAGCCTGCTGCGCTGGAGCGATCCGACCTTGGGAACAATTTCCGCGGAGCAGGCGTTCGCGGCGGCGGAATCGATGGGTATGGTCGCCGATCTGGTCTCCTCCATACTCAACCGCGCGCTGCGCAACGTCTCCGAATTCCGCTACAGCGCCGGACTCGACCTGCGCATCGGCGTCAAGCTGCCGGCGCGGGCCTTGTTGTACACGGAACTTCCCGATGTGGTCCAGCGTGCGTTGGGAACCTGGGGCCGGCGCTCGGGCAGTCTCATCCTCGAAATCGGCGAGACTTCCGTATTGGGCGCAGAGGCCGTGGCGCGGGAGACGCTCGGCCGGCTGAAGGAACTCGGGGTGAAGCTGTCAATCGATGATTCCGGCATGGCCTTGTCATCGCTGTTCTGGCTCGCAACGATGCCGTTCCAGGAAATCAAGATCGATGTTTCGGCCACGCGCGACGGCGCCGGCGTGGCGAAGTCCGACCGCATCCTGCAGTCGATAATCGAACTCGCGCACCATCTCAGGCTTGATGTGGTGGCCGTCGGTGTCGTCGACGAGGCGGCGGCGGCGCGGCTCACCGAACTGGGCTGCGACTACATGCAGGCCGACTTCAAGGGACCGGCCCTCGACCCCGGGAAATTCGTCGAGCGCTTCGGCTTCAACGAGGGTTGACCGGCCTGCGCTGGCATCGCCGCCAGTTGCCCGACCTGAGCATTCCCGATTAATGTCTGATTTTCCGGAAAAACTACTGAACCCCATGCTATCCCCCACTTCAGACGCCATGAGCCGCGATGAAAAGCGCGCCGGCATGGCGCTGGCCAGCATCTTTGCGCTGCGCATGCTCGGGCTGTTTCTGATCCTGCCGGTGTTTGCGATCCATGCCCAGACGATTCCCGGCGGCGACGACCTGACACTGGTCGGCATCGCGCTCGGCGCTTACGGATTGACCCAGGCGATGTTCCAGATCCCCTTCGGCATGGCTTCCGACGCCTTCGGTCGCAAGCGGGTGATCGTCGTCGGCTTGCTGTTGTTTGCCGCCGGTTCGGCGATGGCGGCGCTGGCGCCGGATATCTGGTGGACCATTGCCGGCCGCGTGCTGCAGGGTGCCGGGGCGATCTCCGCCGCCGTCACCGCCCTGGCCGCCGACCTGACGCGGGAACAGCATCGCACCAAGGTCATGGCGTTGATCGGTTCCTCCATCGGACTGGTGTTCGCCTGTTCGCTGGTTGCCGCGCCGGCGCTCTATGCCTTGATCGGCATGGCAGGGATCTTCTGGATGACCGCCGTCCTTGCCGTCGCCGCCATAGGTCTGGTGACCCACGTCGTGCCGCCGGCGCCGCCCCTGCCGCAGGGACCCAAGCCGCCGTTTCGCCAGGTCCTGCTGAACACATCCCTGCTGCGGCTCAATTTCGGCATCTTTACCCTGCACATGGTGCAAATGGCCATGTTTGTCGTGGTCCCCGGTTTGTTGATCAGCTACGGCGGGCTGCCGCTGGCCTCGCACTGGAAAGTCTATCTGCCGGCGGTACTGGCATCCTTCGTCATAATGGTGCCGGCGATCATCTTCGCCGAGAAGCGCAACAAGGTGCAGCCGGTGTTCGTGCTTGCCATCGGGCTGCTGCTGGCGACCTTGCTCGCGATGTGGCTCGGCAGCGGGAGTTTCATGGTGGTGGCAGGGGGATTGCTGAGTTTCTTCGTCGCCTTCAATGTTCTGGAGGCGATGCTTCCCTCGCTGATTTCCCGCGTTGCGCCACCGAGCGCCAAGGGTGCGGCGCTGGGGGTCTACAACACCACTCAGGCGCTCGGGGTGTTCACCGGCGCCGCCATGGGCGGCTGGCTGCTGAAGAATTTCGACGCAGGCAGCGTATTCCTTGGCGGCGCCATGATGGCGGCGCTCTGGCTGGCAGCGGCGGCCACCATGGCGCCGGTAGCTCTGCGCCGCCCGGTTGCAACAGCGCCACCGGCGCATGGCATACTTGACACAAAATCCTGAGGAGGAATTCACATGGCTTCAGTCAACAAAGCAATTATCGTCGGCAACCTGGGAAAAGACCCGGAGACGCGCTACATGCCGAACGGCGAAGCGGTGTGCAACATCACCGTCGCCACGTCCGAGCGCTGGAAGGACAAGACCACCGGCGAGAAGAAGGAAATCACCGAGTGGCATCGCGTGGTGTTCTACCGCAAGCTTGCCGAGATCGCCGGGCAGTACCTGAAGAAGGGTTCGCCGGTCTACATCGAAGGACGCATCCGCACTCGCAAATGGCAGGACAAGGAAGGCCAGGACCGCTATACCACCGAGATCGAAGCCAATGAGATGCAGATGCTCGGCTCACGCGAGGGCATGGGCGATGCGCCGCCGCGCGACAGCGCCGGCTCAGGTGCTGCCGCGAATCGTCCGGCGGCGGCACAGCCGGCCGCCGGCAACTTCAATGACTTCGAGGATGACATTCCGTTCTGAGGTTTCACCGGCCCGGGATGATGTTCGCCGACCGGGCCGTGCGCGGTGAACATGCTTGAAAGGCTCAAGCTGCTGTCCTGGCGCGACATCCTGTTCGTCGCGCTGCCATCGCTGCTGCTTGTCTGCGGCGCCTTCTGGCTGGCGGCGCAATTCATCAAGCCGGCGCCGCCCCAGCAGCTGACGCTCAGCACCGGCGGCGAGGGCGGCGCCTACCAGCGCTTCGCCGCGCGCTACAAGGACGTATTGGCGGCTTATGACATCAGGCTGGTGGAAAAGCCTTCCGCCGGCTCGACGGAGAATCTGGAGCGCCTGCGCAATCCGGATTTCGAGGTCGATGCCGCCTTCATCCAGGGCGGTACGGCGCGAGCGACGGAAGAGGACGAACTGGTTTCGCTGGGTGATTTCTATTACGAACCGCTGTGGATTTTCTACCGCGAGGCGGCTTTGCACGGCGCCGACAAGGTGCTCGATCTCAAGGGCCGGCGCGTGGCGATCGGCGGCGCCGGCAGCGGCACGCATGATCTCGCCATGGAACTGCTGGCCGCCAACGGCATCGATGGAACCAATACCAAAGTCATCGAAGAAGGCGGGTTGGGTCTGGTTGCCCGATTGCAGAACAACGAGGTCGATGCCGTGTTCGTGGTCGGGCCGACGCAGTCGGCCATGGTGTGGACGCTGCTCTATATGCCGGGCATACGCCTGATGAGCCTGACCCATGCCGAGGCCTACACGCGGCGTTTCCCGTATCTGGCGCGACTGGTGTTGCCGCGCGGCGCCATCGACCTGACGCGGGACATCCCGCCGCATGACACGCAACTGGTGTCGCCGATGGCGACTCTGCTGGTGCGCGAGGACACGCATCCGGCCCTGATCGGGTTGCTGATGCAGGCAGCCGGCGAAGTCCATGGCGCCCCCGGGGTGTTCCAGAAACCCGGCGAGTTTCCGCGTACCGGTCACAGCGAATTCCCTCTGTCGAAGGAGGCCGAACGCTACTACAAGTCCGGCAAGCCCTTGCTCCAGCGCTACCTGCCGTTCTGGGCGGCGACGCTGATCGACCGCATGGTGGTCATGCTGCTGCCCCTGCTCGCCGTCCTGCTGCCGATGTTCAAGTTCGCGCCGCAGATCTATGGCTGGCGGGTGAAGTCGCGCATCTACCGGCGCTACGGCGAACTCAAGTTCCTCGAAAACGAAATCAACGGGGATCCGGGCCGGCACAGCCGTGCCGAGTGGATCGAGAAGCTGGAGCGGATAGAGGCCGATGCCAGTCGCATTCGTACGCCACTGACTTTTTCCGACATGCTCTACACCCTGCGCGGGCACATCGACCTGGTGCGCGACATGATTTTGCGTCGCACCGCAGGCTGAGCCGGCGCCGGCTTCAGAGCCGGCGGATCTTCTCCATCAGCGCCGTGGTCGAGCGCTGGTGAATGAAAGGGATGGACTTCACGCTGCCGCCCCACGCGATTACTTCCCGGTAGCCGACAATTTTTTCCGCCGGCCAGTCGCCACCCTTGACCAGGACGTCCGGCCGGCAGTCGAGAATGCGCCTGATCGGCGTGTCCTCGTCGAACCAGGTCACCAGGGATACGCACTCCAGCGACGCCAGCAGGGCCATGCGGTCGGCCAGCGCGTTGACCGGGCGGTCATCGCCCTTGCCCAGGCGCCGGACCGAATCATCCGAGTTGGCGGCCACGATCAGCGCCGCGCCGAGGCTGCGCGCCTGCGCCAGGCAGGTGACATGACCGCGGTGCAGGATGTCGAAACAGCCGTTGGTAAATACCAGGGGCCGCGGCAAGTGCGCGATGCGGCCGGCGAGATCGGCAGGTGCGGTGATCTTGGCCTCGAAGGCCGGGCCGGGTATGTCATGCCGGGTCGTTCCTACTTCTTTTGTGTCGCCTTGGTATCGGCGGCCGGCGGCGCGTTATCCAGTGCCTTGGCCTGTTCCGGGCTGATGATTTCAAACACGCGCACTACTTTCTGCACGCCGCCGGTGGTGCGGGTAATCTCGACCGCGGCGTTGGCTTCGGCCTGGGTCACCAGTCCGATCAGGAAAACCACGCCGGCTTCGGTTACCACTTTGACGTGATTGGCGGCAAACTTGTTGGCATCGACAAAACGCGCCTTCACCTTGGAGGTGATGTAGGAATCGTTGCTGCGCCCGCCGAAGCTGGACGGTCCGGCGATGGCCAGTTCGTTGCTGATCGACTTGACGTTGGGCACGCCGGCGGCGATCTTTTCCACGTCCGCCTTGATTGCCTCGCTCGGTACTTCGCCGGTCAGCAGCACCATGCGGTTGTAGCTGGCTACATTGATATGCACCTTGTCACCATATTTCTGACTGATCTGGCTGGATGCGCGGATCTCCATGCCCTCATCGGCAATATAGGTTTCGGAAATGCGGCGATCCGCCAGCATCAAGGCACCGGCACCGACGCCGACGGCGGCAACGCCGAAGCAACCGGAGAGGACGGGCAGGCAGAGCGCGAGTGCGGCGAGGTTGCGCATTTTTGCGCCAACAGAGGTCCGGCTGTTCATTGTGTTTCTCCCAGTAGCAAGGCATCTATGCCATCGCACAGGCAATGGATGGTGAGCAGGTGTACTTCCTGTATTCGGGCGGTGCGTTCAGCCGGCACGCACAGATGGGTGTCGCCGGGGCCCAGCAGTGCGGCAATTTTGCCGCCGCTCTTGCCGGTCAGCGCCACCACCGAAACGCCGCGGGCATGAGCCGTGTGAATGGCCTCGATCACATTCGGCGAATTGCCCGAGGTCGAGATGGCGAGCAGCACGTCGCCGGCACGGCCCAGCGCCTGTACCTGCTTGGCGAAAACGTCCTCGTAGCGGTAATCGTTGGCGATCGAGGTCAGTGTGGACGTGTCGGTGGTCAGCGCAATGGCCGCCAGCGGCGGGCGCTCCTTCTCGAAGCGGTTCAGCAGTTCGGCGGCGAAGTGCTGCGAATCGGCGGCCGAACCGCCGTTGCCGCAGGCCATCACCTTGCCGCCGGCCTTGAGGCAGTCGACCATGCGGCGCACGGCTGCTTCGATGGGTGCCGCCATGGCGGCGGCGGCCGCGAGCTTGGTTTGGGCGCTGTCCTTGAATTGCTGATGAATGCGTTCGGCGAGTGACATGTATCGGATCTTGGCTTCGAGGGTAAAAGGTGTCGACCGAGCATAGCCGCGTTGAGTTCCCGCTCGAGGCCGGAATAAGGGGCCTAGAGCACGACAAATACTTCGATCAGCACCCTCTGCCAGGGGTTCTTGTGCTGGCGCAAGCGGGCAATGCGGGCATCCACCTGCTCCCCGCCGTCCATGGCTGCAGCCACGGCGCGATTTTCGGCGCGGGGCAGGTAGCCGAGCTTCTGCCCGCGCCACTCGATGCGTACCGCGTTGGCGTCATGCGGGTTGTCGGCCTCGCGTGCCAACGTCAGGCGGTCACCTTCGCGCATTTCATGCCACAGGTTTTCCCCCGCATAGTAGCGGAAGCCAGCCAGCGGCGAGCTTTGCACCAGGACACGGACTTCGCCTGCCAGCGTCGTCAGGCTGAGGGCGAGGCCGAGGCACAACTGCAAGAGGAATCTAGTCAGCGGCAAAGGCATCGCGCAGCCATTCGATAGTCGGGGGATCGCGGCCGTCAAGCAGCACGCAGTCGAAGCGGCAGGGGGTTTCGCCGTGGCGGACCAGCCAGTGCCTCGCGGCCAGGATCAGCCGCGCCTGTTTGGCGGCGCCGATGCTGGCTGCGGCACCGCCGAAATCGCTGCGGCTGCGCAGCCGCACCTCGACAAACACCGTGGTTTTGCCGTCGCGGCAGACCAGGTCGATCTCGCCGCCGCGCACCCGGAAGTTGCGTTCGACGAGCGCGAGGCCGCGGCGGCACAGGTAATCCGCCGCCAATTGCTCTGCCGCTGCACCTTTGGCTTGCCTCGCGCTCATCGGACTGCAAGAATGCCGGACATGGAAAATGCATTGTATGTCGTCGCCACGCCGATCGGGAACCTCGGCGATATCACGCTGCGGGCGCTGGAAACCCTGCGCGGCGCCGACCTGGTGGCCTGCGAGGACACGCGGCATGCGCGGCATCTGCTCGATCACCACGGCATCAGCGTGCCGACGCTGGCGCTGCACCAGCACAATGAGAACGAGGCGGCGGCCAAGCTGATCCGCCTGCTTGGCGAGGGCAGGCGCGTGGCGCTGGTGTCGGACGCCGGCACCCCGGGTGTATCCGATCCGGGTGCGCGCACGGTTGCCGCGGTGCGCGCCGCCGGCTTCCGGGTGATCCCGCTGCCGGGTCCCAACGCGGCGATTGCGGCGATGTCGGCGGCCGGCCTGGCCGACGAGCGCTTCCTGTTTGTCGGCTTTCTGCCGGCGAAAGCCGGCGCGCGGCGCACGGCGATTCAGGAGTTGGCCCCGGTCAATGCCGCGCTGGTGTTCTACGAAGCGCCGCACCGGGTGATGGAAACGGTCGCTGATCTTGCCGACTTGTTGGAGCCGCAACGCGAAATCATCCTCGCCCGCGAACTGACCAAGATGTTCGAGCAGATCGAGCGCATGCCGCTGACGGCCGCGCCGGCCTGGCTGGCGGCCGATGCCAATCATCAGCGCGGCGAATTCGTGCTGCTGGTTTCCGCGCCGCCGCCGCGTCAGGGCATGGATAGCGAGACCGAGCGCGTGCTGGTGGCGCTGCTGGCCGAACTGCCGGTGAAGCAGGCCGCCAAACTGGCGGCAGCCATCACCGGCCAGCCGAAGAATGCGCTGTATGCAAGGGCGCTGGAGCTGAAACAGGCACCCGTATAATCCGCCCCATGCAGACGCTCACTCTTACCCGCCCCGACGACTGGCATTTGCATCTGCGCGACGGTGCGGTGCTCGCTGCCGTGCTGCCCGACACCGCGCGGCGCTTTGCCCGTGCCATTGTCATGCCCAACCTGAAGCCGCCGGTGACCACGGTGGCGCTGGCCGCCGCCTACCGCGGGCGCATTCTCGCCGCGCTGCCGGCGGGCATGCGATTTACCCCGCTGATGACGCTGTACCTCACCGACAATACGCCGCCGGGAGAAATCGACGCCGCCGGCGCCAGCGATTTCGTCCATGCGGTCAAGCTTTATCCGGCCGGTGCGACTACCAATTCCGATGCCGGCGTCAGCGATCTGAAAAAATGCACGGCGACCCTGGCGCGTATGGAAAAACTCGGCGTGCCTCTGCTGGTGCATGGCGAAGTCACCGATCCGGCCGTGGACATTTTCGACCGCGAGGCGGCCTTCGTCGATCGCGTGCTGATGCCCTTGCTGCGCGATTTCCCGGCATTGAAAGTGGTGCTGGAACACGTCACGACCCGCGAGGGCGTCGAGTTCGTCAGGGGCAGCGGCGCGAATGTGGCGGCAACGCTGACGCCACATCATCTGCTGCTCAACCGCAACGCCATGTTCGCCGGCGGCATCCGCCCGCACAATTACTGCCTGCCGGTGCTGAAGCGCGAGAGCCATCGCCAGGCGCTGCTGGCCGCGGCTATTTCCGGCAATCCGAAGTTCTTCCTCGGCACCGATTCGGCGCCTCATGCGCAAAGCGCCAAGGAAAATGCTTGCGGCTGTGCCGGCTGCTACACCGCGCATGCCGGCATCGAGTGGTATGCCGAAGCCTTCGACGCCGCAGGAGCGCTCGACCGGCTGGAAGCCTTCGCCAGCTTTCACGGCGCCGACTACTACGGCCTGCCGCGCAATACGGAAAAGATCACGCTGCGGCGCGAAGCCGTGCCGATACCCTTGAGTCTTGATTATCCCGGCGGCGACAGACTGGTGCCGCTGCGTGCCGGGGAGTTCGTCAACTGGCGCCTGGAGTGATTGTCATGACACGTTGCCTGCTCCTGCTCGCCACGCTTCTGCTTGCCGCCTGCGGCGAAACGCAGCAGGCCGCCTACCTGATCGGCGGCGCTCAGCATTCGTTGACCCTCAGCCGGCAGCAGGATTTCATGGGCGCCGACTGGACTACGGAACTGGTCGTCGCGCGTTTCCCGGATTGCCAGCGCCGCTATCTGTTGCTGGGCGTGGTCGATGACAAACTCAAAATGGATTTGTATCAAACCGAGCCGGGCGTGTTCATCCTGAATTCCGGCAAGCGCTGGTATGTCACCGAGACGCAAGGCTGTCGCTTCCAGCAGTTCAAGGTGCCGCCGCCGGCACCGGGCGAATTGATCGGCCGCTTTGAGGCCGGTGACGTGGCGCTCGAATACAAAGCCCTGGCGGGGAAGAAGCCCGCTGCGGCGGATGCCGCTCAGTCAGCGCCGGGCCCGACTGCACGGCAGTGACCCCGGTCGCAACGCAGCTTCACCCTCTTTCGGCCTTCCTGCGGCCCTGGCTCGATGCCGTAGCGCCGGATATCCCGGCATTGAATGCCGCTGCCCGCGAGCGCCGCCTGGTCACCGGCGGCGGTGCGCAGTTGAGCTTTGTCGCGCCGCCGGCCGTAGCGGAAGGATACGAGGAGCGGGCCTTTCTCGCCGGCGAGGTGGCGACGCGGCCCGACAACCGCCATGACCTGTTCAACGCGCTGATATGGCTGGCCTTGCCGCAGACCAAGGCGGCGCTCAACAGGCGCCACTTCGCTGCAATCGGCGCGGCGCGGCAGCAGGGAAGCGCCGCGCGCGGCCCGCTGCGCGACGCGCTGACCCAGTTCGACGAATGCGGTGTGGTGGTGGCGGGTTGCTGCCCCGATCTGTGGCGGGCCTTGCGCGGGCATCGCTGGAGCGAGGTGTTTGTGGCGCGCCGCGCGGAACTGCTTTCGAGTACCCGCTTCCTGGTCTTCGGCCATGCCAGCCATGACGCCCTTGGCGCACCCTTCGCCGGACTGTGCGGCAAGGCCATGTTCGTCGAAGTCGATGAGCCCTGGCTGAAACTGCCCGGGACAGAGGCACTGGCCGCACTCGATGTGCGCCTGGCGAGTGCGTTCGATACGCGGAACTTTTCGCCGCGCGACTGGCAGCCGCTGCCGCTGCTCGGCATTCCCGGCGCCACGGCCGACAACGAACGGGCGGACTACTACGCCGACACGCGTCAGTTCCGTCCGGCGCGTACAATGCGCCCGGGAAGTTCGCCAGGCAACCGCTGAGTACGCAAGTGCTTGGAGGAAAGTCCGGGCCCCGCAGGGCAGAATGCCGGTTAACGACCGGGCGCCGTGAGGCGACAGACAGTGCAACAGAAAGATACCGCCTAAGCTCGACGTTGACGCCGCAAGGCGGCAAAGTCCCCCTCCTGAAGAGGAGAGGAGAGAGCCGGTAAGGGTGAAATGGTGGCGCGGCTGGCCGCATCGCGCAAGCGTTGTGGCTGGCTGCGTCGGGGTCGCGCAAGCGGTCCCGGGGTAAGAGCCCACCGCGTTTCTGGTAACAGAAACGGCATGGCAAACCTCATTCGGGGCAAGGCCAAATAGGGGAGCATCGGCGTGGCCCGCGTCGCTCCCGGGTAGGCTGCTAGAGGCCGTCGGCAACGGCGGTCCCAGAGGAATGGTTGCCCACGACAGAACCCGGCTTATCGGCGGACTTCCCACCCGTCTTGCCGGGATTGTCGAACAGACGAGCATCGAATCAGCGCCGCCACGTCCGGTAACAGGGAACGGGCTGCCGACAGGGAAGCGCCCTGTTTCTTCGCAATGTTCAGATATGTTCACTTTCTGGTAGAGTGAATCCTTCAGTCTCAAGCCAAGCAAGCCAAAGCAGCTAAAACCGCAGGCCGTCAGGGCAATCGTTCAAGTGGCCGCAAACTCGCAGTTTTTCTCAGGAGGAAACAATGTCAGATACCAAGCAAGCCGAGCAAAAGCCATCCCGCCGCAATTTCCTCGCTGCTGCCGTCACCGGCACGGCGGGCGCTGTCGCAGCGGGTTTCCCGATGATCGCCAAGGCCCAGGCCGGTCCGATCAGCATGCGCTGGCAGAGCACCTGGCCGGCGAAAGACATTTTCCACGAATACGCCCTCGACTTCGCCAAAAAGGTCAATGACATGACCGGCGGCGATCTCAAGATCGAGGTGTTGCCGGCCGGCGCCGTGGTACCCGCTTTCGGTCTGCTGGAAGCGGTGCAGAAGGGTACGCTTGACGGCGGCCACGGTGTTCTGGGTTACCACTACGGCAAGCAGAATGCGCTGGCGCTGTGGAATTCCGGTCCGGCTTTCGGCATGGATGCCAACATGCTCCTGTCGTGGCACAAGTATGGCGGCGGCGCCGAATTGCTGGCCAAGCTCTACGCCTCCATCGGCATGAGCAACGTTCAGTCCTTCCTCTATGGCCCTATGGCGACGCAGCCGCTGGGCTGGTTCAAGAAGCCGATTACCAAGGCGACGGATTTCAAGGGCCTCAAGTTCCGCACCAACGGCCTGGCGATCGATTTGTTTACCGCCATGGGCGCAGCGGTGAATGCCCTGCCCGGTGGCGAAATCGTGCCGGCGATGGACCGTGGTCTGCTCGACGGCGCCGAGTTCAACAACGCTTCTTCGGACCGCCTGCTCGGATTCCCTGACGTGTCGAAGGTCTGCATGCTGCAGAGCTATCACCAGAGCGCCGAGACCTTCGAGATCATGTTCAACAAGACCAAGTACGATGCACTGCCGGCGAAAATGAGGTCGATCATTTCCGGTGCCGTGGAAGCGGCGTCCGCCGACATGTCGTGGAAAGCCATCGATCGTTATTCCAAGGACTACATCGAGCTCCAGACCAAGGACAAGGTCAAGTTCTACAAGACCCCGGACGCGGTGCTGCAGGACCAGCTCACACTGTGGGACGCGATCGTGGAGAAGAAGTCGGCCGAGAATCCCCTGTTCAAGGAAATCGTCGCCTCGCAAAGAACTTTCGCCGAGCGCGCCGTGAAATGGGATCAGGACACCATCATCAGCCGGCGCATGGCGATGAACCATTTCTTCGGAGCCAAGGCGGCTGCCCCCAAGAAGGCTTGAGGGATATCGCAGCATTCATCAACCATCCGGGCAGGGCCCGGGTGGTTGATTTCATTGAGCGGGGCATGACATGCAGAAATTATTTCTCTTCGTTGACAAGGTGAGCACGAAGGTCGGGCACGCCTTTTCCTGGCTGATTCTGTTGCTGACCCTCATGATCACCTGGGAGGTGTTCTCGCGCTATGTGCTTGACCATCCGCACCCCTGGGCCTTCGACGTCATGATCATGATGTACGGCGCGATGTTCATGATGTCCGGCGCCTACACCCTGTCCAAGAACGGGCATGTCCGCGGCGACGTGCTCTACGGCTTCTTCCCGCCCCGCCTGCAGGCCGGCCTGGATCTCGCCCTCTACATATTGTTTTTCATTCCCGGCGTCGTCGCTCTCGCTTGGGCCGGTTACTCCTATGCCGCCGAGTCATGGGCGATCAAGGAGATTTCGAACATCACCGCCGACGGCCCGCCGGTCTATCCGTTCAAGACCATCATTCCGCTGGCCGGCGCCATGTTGCTGGTGCAGGGCGTGGTGGAAATCCTGCGCTGCATCGTCTGCCTGCAGCAGGGCGAATGGCCCTCGCGCGAGGAGGATGTCGAGGAAGTCGACGTCGACAAGCTGAAAGAAATGGTGCACGTCAAGGATGACGACATCGCCAGCCTCGATGCGATTGTTGTTGCTCAGGAAGGGGCCGGGAAATGAAAAAGGAAATCTGGTTCGGCCTCGCCATCCTGGCGGCAGTGGTCATCGGCGTGTTCGTGCTGATGCCGGCGCCCTCGCAAATGACCAACGGCCATCTCGGCCTGCTGATGCTGGCCCTGATCGTGGTCGCCATCATGATGGGTTTCCCCACCGCGTTTACCCTGATGGGCATGGGCATGATGTTCGCCTGGTTCGCCTTCCGCAGCCAGAATCCTGCTCTGGCGGTACAGCAGACGCTGGACCTGATGGTGCAGCGGGCCTACTCGGTGATGTCCAACGACGTGCTGATCTCGATCCCGCTGTTCGTCTTCATGGGCTATCTGGTCGAACGCGCCAACCTGATCGAAAAGCTGTTCAAGAGCCTGCACCTGGCCATGGCCAGAGTGCCGGGCTCGCTGGCCGTGGCCACCGTGGTCACCTGCGCGATATTCGCCACCGCCACCGGCATCGTCGGCGCCGTGGTCACCCTGATGGGCCTGCTGGCCCTGCCGGCCATGCTCAAGGCCGGCTACCAGGTCAGGCTTGCGGCCGGTGCGATTACCGCCGGCGGTTGCCTGGGGATCCTGATCCCGCCCTCGGTATTGCTGATCGTGTATGGCGCCACCGCCGGCGTCTCGGTAGTGAAGCTTTACGCAGGCGCTTTCTTCCCCGGCATCATGCTGGCGACCCTGTATGTCGGCTACATCATCGTCGTGGCCAAGCTGAAGCCCCACCTGGCGCCTCCGCTGTCCGAGGAAGACAGGATCGTGGTGCTGCCGAAATATGCCGAAGATATCAGCCGGACTTTTGGCAACAATGTCGTGCGTGGCCTGATCGCGGCGATCAAGGGCAATCTCAATCCCGATGTGCCGCGCCGCACCTTGGCCAAGCAACTCTTCATCGCCCTGCTGCCGGCGCTTATGTTTACTGCGGCCATGGGTTTGACCTATCGCATGGTCACCACGCCGCCCGAGGCGATTTCGGCCGATGCGGTCGAAATGGGTACCGGGTTTGACAGCGGCGGGGACGCCAAGTCCGAAAGCAGTGGCTTGCAGGAGCCGCCGCAAGAAGGTGGGCTCAAGGAACCTCCTCAGGAAGGCGGGCTCAAGGAGCCGCCGGTGACGGCGGCTGAACAGAAGCCGGCTGCAGTGGCGGCACCCGTAGCGAAGCCGGTGACGGCTGCAGAAACGGCCCCCGCCGAACGCTTGCCCGCGCCGCTGGGCTACTGGATCACTTTTGGCCTCGGGATAGCGTCTCTGGCGGCGTTCTATGCCATTTTCACCTTCGCCCGGCTGGAAATCTTCAAGATGCTGTTGGGATCGTTTTTCCCGCTGGCAATGCTGATCCTGGCGGTGCTCGGCACCATCGTCTTCGGCATGGCGACGCCGACCGAGGCGGCGGCGATGGGCTCGATGGGCGGCCTGCTGCTGGCCGCTGCCTACGGCCGCCTCAACATGGGCGTCGTCAAGGAATCGGTGTTCCTCACCGCCAAGACCAGCGCCATGGTGTGCTGGCTGTTCGTCGGCTCGTCGATCTTTTCGGCGGCCTTCGCCCTGCTCGGCGGACAGGAGATCATCAACCAGTGGGTGCTGTCGCTGAACATGACGCCGACGCAGTTCATGATCCTGGCCCAGGTCATCATCTTTCTGCTGGGCTGGCCGCTGGAATGGACCGAGATCATCGTCATCTTCATGCCGATCTTCATTCCCCTGCTGCCGCACTTCAACGTCGATCCGCTGTTCTTCGGCCTGCTGGTCGCGCTCAACCTGCAGACGGCTTTCCTCTCGCCGCCGGTGGCGATGGCGGCCTTCTACCTGAAGGGCGTTTCGCCGCCGCATGTGACGCTGAACCAGATCTTCCTCGGCATGATGCCCTTCATGGCCATCCAGTGTTTGGCGCTGGTCCTGCTCTATATCTTTCCGGGCATCGGCCTGTGGCTGCCGGGCGTGCTGTACAAGTAGGCCTCTAGAGCGTGATCGAGTTCGGAACGCCGGCCTTCTGGGTGGCGCTGCTGCAGATCATCGGCGTCAATATCGTGCTCTCCGGCGATAATGCCGTGGTCATCGCGCTGGCGGCGCGTTCGCTGCCGCCGGCGCAGCAGAACCGGGCGGTGTTCTGGGGCAGCAGCGCGGCGGTGGTGATGCGCATCATCCTCACCGTGGTCGCCGTCGAACTGCTCAAGCTGCCGGCACTCAAGCTGATCGGCGCCCTGCTGCTGCTGTGGATCGCCATCCAGTTGCTGCTGCCCGAGGAGGACGGCGAGGGCCAGGGGGCCGCGGTTTCGAACATGGCGGCCGCCATCCGCACCATCCTCATCGCCGACCTGGTGATGAGCCTGGACAACGTCATCGGCGTCGCGGCGGTGGCCAAGGGCAGCATCCTGCTGCTGATGATCGGCCTCGGCATCAGCATCCCGCTGGTGATTTTCGCCAGCACCCTGCTGCTCAAGGTCATGGAACGCTACCCGGTCATCGTCACCCTCGGTGCGGCGCTGCTGGGCTACGTTGCGGGGGAAATGGGGGTGACCGATCCACTGGTGGCGCCATGGATCGAGGCCAATGCCTCGTGGCTGCATGTTGCGCTGCCGGTAGCGGGGGTGGTTATCGTCATCGGCCTGGGCAAGCTGCTGGCGGCCCGCGCCGAAGCAGGGGAGGAAGAGCGGCCGCTGGTCGAAATCGATGCCGCAGCCGGCGGCGCTGTAACGGAGGATGCGAGCATGCACAAACTGCTGCTGCCGGTCGATGGCTCGGAGCCGTCGTTGCGTGCGGTCGATCGCCTGCTGGCGCTGCGCGACTGGTACCGGGATCCGCTGCAGATCCATCTGCTCAACGTGCAGCATGTCCTGCACAAGGACGTCTCGCAGTTCATCTCGGCCGATGACATGAAGAGCTATTACCACGACGAGGGCCTCAAGGAACTGGCGCAAGCGCGAGCGAAGCTCGAACTTGCCGGAGTGCCGTTTCAGCACCATGTCGTGATCGGCGACCTGGCGGCCGAGACCATCGCGCATTTTGTCCGCGAACACGGCATCGGCCAGATCCTGATGTGCAGTCACGGCCGCTCCGCCGCCGCCGACCTCGTCCTCGGTTCGGTCGCCAAGGGGGTGCTGCAGCACACCGATGTGCCGGTAACCCTGGTCAGGTAAAGATACGGGGGCGGTACCGGCCGGGCGGGGCGATCACCTGATTCGAAAGGAGAATGTATGAAACCCAGAGTATTGGTCAGCCGGGCGGTATTCCCGGAGGTGATCGCGCGATTGGCCGGGCACTTCGAAGTTGACGACAATCAGGCCGATGTCATTCTCGGCGTCGACGGACTGAAGGCGCGCCTGGCCGGCAAGGCCGGAGCGCTGACGGCGGCCACCGATCCGCTGACGGCGGACGTGATAGCCGCGGCGCCATCGCTGAAGGCGCTGTGCAACTTCGCCGTCGGCTACAACAATATCGACCTTGCCGCCTGCACCCGCGCCGGGGTGATGGCGACCAACACCCCGGGCGTGCTCGACGACACCACCGCCGACCTGGCCTGGGCGCTGCTGATGGCCAGCGCGCGGCGCCTGCCCGCCGCCGAACGCTGGCTGCGCAACGGCGAGTGGAAGGGATGGGAGTTCGTGCAGTGGCTGGGCACCGACGTGCATCACGCCACGTTAGGCATTCTCGGCATGGGCCGCATCGGCCAGACCGTGGCGCGGCGCGCCTGGGGCTTCGACATGAAGGTGCTCTACCACAAGCGCACGCCGCTGCCGGCGGAGCAGGAGGCGGCATGCCGCGCGAGTTGGGTGGACAAGGAAACACTGCTGCGCGAGTCGGATTTCCTGGTGCTGCTGCTGCCTTATTCGCCGGCAACGCACCACATCATCGGTGCCGCCGAACTGGCGCTGATGAAGCCCACCGCGCACCTGATCAACGTCGCGCGCGGCGGCATCGTCGATGATGAAGCGCTGATTGCGGCTTTGCGCGGCGGACGCCTGGCCGGCGCCGGCATGGACGTGTTCGAGGGCGAGCCGAAGCTCAATCCTGGCTTTCTCGGCCTCGACAACGTCGCCCTGACGCCGCACATCGGCTCCTCTTCGCGCAGCACGCGCATGGCGATGGCGATGACCGCCGCCGACAACCTGATAGCCGCACTCGGCGGCCAGCGCCCGCCGAATCTGCTCAATCCCGAAGTATTCAAATGAACCCAAGAGCAGGGCGGAACCACAGAGACACAGAGACACAGAGAAGTGCAATCAGGAATTTTCTGTTTTTCTCCGTGCCTCTGTGCCTCTGTGGTGAGGTTTTTGTTTGAACCGCCCGGCGGTGATGCTCGGTCTTGGCGTGGCGATTGGGGCCTACCTGCTGTCCTTCTTTCATCGCGTCGCCCCGGCGGCGATCTCCGGCGATCTGCAGGTCAGCTTCGCCATCGGCGGCGCGCAACTGGGGACGCTGGCCGCCACCTACTTTTACGTCTATACCCTGATGCAGATCCCCACCGGGGTGCTCGCCGACACCCTGGGGCCGCGCCGCATCCTGTTCTGGGGCGGGCTGGTGGCCGGCGTCGGGGCGATCCTGTTCGGCCTGGCGCCGAGCTTCGAACTGGCCTTTGCCGGGCGTACCCTGGTCGGCCTTGGTGTTTCGGTGACCTTCATCGCCATGCTCAAGTTGCTGGCTATCGGCTTCGACGAACGTCGCTTCGCCACCCTGACCGGGCTGTGCATGATGATAGGCAATCTCGGCTCGATACTCGCCGGCGCGCCGCTGGCGTGGGCGACACAGGCCGCCGGCTGGCGCCAGGTGTTTGTCGTGGTCGGGCTGTTGTCCTTCGCGCTGGCCTTCGCCAGCCGCGCCTGGGTCATCGAGACACCGGCCGGCAAGGTGGATCGTGCGGCCTGGGTCAAGGGTTTGGCATCGGTACTGAAGAACCGCGCCACCTGGCCCGGCTTCTTCGCCAACGCCGGCTTGTCGGGCGCCTTTTTTGCCTTTGCCGGACTGTGGGCGGTGCCCTATCTGACGCAGATGCAGGGCATGACGCGTGCCACCGCTTCCAGTCATGTGAGTATTTACTTTCTCGGCTTCGCCATCGGCTCGGCCCTGTGGGGTCGCGTCTCGGATGCATTGGGGCGGCGCAGGGCGGTGGCGCTGGCGGTCTCGGGTGTGCATGTTCTCGGCTGGGGCGTCTGGCTCTGGGCGACGGGGCGGGCAGAGGGTGCATTGCCGCTGGCCGCCACCTACGCCCTCTGCATGGTTATGGGCCTGGCCACGGCGGGCTTTACCCTGTCCTGGGCCAGTGCCAAGGAAGTCAATCCGCCGCAGCTCTCGGGCATGGCCACCAGCGTGGTGAATGTCGGCATCTTCCTCGGACCGGCCATTCTGCAACCCATGGTGGGATGGCTCATGGAACGCAGTTGGGATGGCAGAATGGAGGCCGGCGTGCGCATCTATTCTGCCGCTGACTGGAGCAACGGCCTGATGTTATTGACCGCGGCGGCGGTCGCCGGCTGGTGCGCAACGCTGCTGGTGACCGAGACCGGTTGCCGTAATGTCTGGCGGGCAAAGGAAGAAATGTGAAAGGCATACTGCTGTTCGGCCACGGTGCGCGCAACCCGGAGTGGGCGCAGCCCTTCCATCGCATCCGCGACGCCATTCTCGGCCGCGACCCGGAAGCCCTGGTCGAGCCGGGTTTCCTCGAACTGATGCGACCGAGCTTCGATGAGGCGGTGGATTGCCTGGTACGGCAGGGCGCCGGGGAAATCGTTGTCGTACCGATTTTCATGGCGGCCGGCAGTCACATCAAAAAGGATTTGCCGCAGATGGCGGCGAACGCCATGGATCGGCATGCCGGGCTGGAGATCACGCTTGCCGCGCCGGTAGGCGAGGCCGGGCCGGTGCTGGCGGCGATGGCCGACTACGCCATGAATGCCCGTACTGACCAGTCGCCGGCGGCTGCCGCGCCGCCGCCGGACTGATTGCTTGCCGGGCAGCGGAATCCTCCGTTGCCGCCGGGTAAGAGAAATTTTTTTCGGTCAGCCGGTTTGATTTGCCAGTAATATAAGGATATACTTATATTCATGACGATACGACTGATTGAATTCTTTTGCCCCCGGGGCCTCCTCCTGACGGCCGCCTTGCTGGCTTCCATGCTGCCGGCGGGCGGAGCTGTTGCCGCCGAGGCAGCGCCGACCAGCATCGTGGTGCAGTTGCGCGAAGCGGATCTCGCTTTCCCGGTCGAAGCTACGGTGGAAGCCGTGAATCAGGCTACCGTGGCAGCGCAGGTGGCGGGTCGGGTCATCGCGCTTCGCGCCGACCCCGGGCAACGCGTCAAGCAGGGTGAAGTGCTGATGCGGCTCGACGCCCGCGAGGCGGCCGGTTCCGACGCCGGTGCGCGCGCCACGTTGGCGCAGGCCAGTGCGGCGTATGAGCGGACGCAGAGCCTTCATGCGCGGAAGTTTGTCAGCCAGGCCGCGCTCGATCAGGCGACCGCCGCGTGGCAGGCGGCACAAGGTGCGGCGGGGACTGCCGGCGCCACCCTGTCGCATGGGGCGGTAACCGCGCCAATGGCCGGACTGGTGGCGCAGCGGCATATCGAACTGGGCGAGATGGCAGCGCCCGGCCGGCCGCTGTTCACGGTTTTCGACCCCAAGGGCCTGCGCGTGATTGCCAGCCTGCCGCAATACAAGCTGGCGGAGCTGAAGAAGGCGGCGCGCGCCCGCATCGAGTTCCCCGAAACCGGTACCTGGGTTGATGCCATTCGGGTGGAGATCCTGCCGACGGTTGATGCCCGCAGTCACACTGCGACGGCGCGCCTGTACCTGCCGGAAAACATCGAAGGCGTGGTTCCCGGTATGTATGCCCGCGCTCATTTCACCATCGCCCGGGTGCAAAAGCTCACCGTGCCGCCGGCCGCCGTCATGCGGCGGGGCGAGGTCAGCGCGGTCTATGTGGTGGACGAAAAAAACGGCGCGCACCTGCGGCAGGTGCGGCTGGGCGAGGCCGTATCCGGCGGCGAACTGGAAGTGCTGGCCGGCATCAGTCCCGGCGAGCGGGTCAGCCTCACTCCG
This sequence comes from uncultured beta proteobacterium, assembly GCA_903848955.1. Taxonomy (GTDB): domain Bacteria; phylum Pseudomonadota; class Gammaproteobacteria; order Burkholderiales; family Rhodocyclaceae; genus Sulfuritalea. Next base: position 85,163 of record CAINHS010000007.1, on the reverse strand, counting down.
GTAAAAACCGGCATTGAGCTCAAAGCCGCCTCAGGCCGCTGAAGTCGCGAGGCAGACGTGGGCATCTCCGGTCGAATTGCAGAGTACTTTCTCAGGAATTCCCTGACGCCCCTGATCGCGCTGATCGCCCTGCTGCTCGGCGTTGGCGCAACCCTGATCACGCCGCGCGAGGAAGAGCCGCAGATCAACGTCACCATGGCCAATGTCTTCGTCCCCTTCCCCGGCGCCTCGGCCAGGGATGTCGAGGCATTGGTGGCGCGGCCGGCGGAACAGGTGCTGTCGCGCATCGCCGGCATCGAGCACGTCTATTCCGTTTCGCGTCCGGGCATGGCGGTGATTACCGTGCAGTACAAGGTGGGCGAGGAGCCGATCCAGGCTCTGGTCAGGCTCTATGACACCATCAATTCCCACCGCGACTGGCTTTCGCCCAACCTCGGTGTCATGGATCCGATCATCAAGCCCCGGGGCATCGATGACGTGCCGATCGTGACGCTGACTTTTCACAGCGCCGTTGCCGACAGTCCGGCGCCGGGTTCGGCCTTCGAACTGCAGCAGGTGGCGCGCGCTGCCGAGATCGATCTCAAGCGCATTGCCGGTACGCGCGACGTGGCGACCATCGGCGGCCCCGGCCATGTGATTCGCGTCGTCATGGATGCCGACCGCATGAACGGGCACGGCATCACGGCGCAGGACCTGAAGGCGGCATTGCAGGTGTCGAACGCCTCGCAGCCGGCCGGGCGCCTGGTCAGCGGCAACCGCGAAATCCTGGTGCAGACCGGCACCTATATCGAGTCGGCGGCAGACGTCAGGCGCCTGGTGGTGGGTGTCTTCGATGCCAGGCCGGTGTACCTGGCCGACGTTGCCCAGGTGGTTGACGGCGCCGACCAGCCGGTGAGTTATGTCTGGCACGGTGATCGCAAGGCCGAGTTTCCGGCGGTGACGCTGTCGGTTTCGAAGAAGCCCGGCGTCAACGCCGCCGACGTCGCCGAAGCCGTGATCGCGCGCGCCGAAGCGCTCAAGGGCACGGTGATTCCCGACGGCGTCGAATTCACGGTGACGCGCAATTACGGTGCGACGGCCACCGACAAGGCGCAGAAGTTGATCGGCAAGCTGGTGTTCGCCACCGCCTTCGTCGTATTGCTGGTGCTGTTTGCGCTGGGCCGGCGCGAAGCCGTGATCGTCGGCGCGGCGGTGAGTCTGACCCTGGCGGCGACCTTGTTCGCCTCCTGGGCGTATGGCTTCACCCTCAACCGGGTATCCCTGTTTGCCCTGATATTCTCGATCGGCATACTGGTCGACGACGCCATAGTCGTGGTCGAGAACATCCATCGTTGGCACCTGCTGCAACCCGACAAGCCGCTGTGGCAGATCATCCCGCCGGCGGTGGATGAAGTCGGCGGCCCGACCATTCTGGCGACCTTTACCGTCATCGCGGCGCTGCTGCCGATGGCGTTCGTCACCGGCCTGATGGGGCCGTACATGAGCCCGATCCCGATCAATGCCTCGATGGGCATGTTCATTTCCCTCGCCATTGCCTTTGTCATTACCCCGTGGCTGGCGTTGAAGCTGATGAAGCCCCATTTAGCCACAGAGGACACAGAGAGCACAGAGAAAGGCTTTCACGCTTCTACTTCTGCCTCTGTGGCTGACAGGTTTTTCCGCCGCATCATGACGCCGCTGCTCGATCCGCAGACCGGCAAGGCGGCGCGGCGCAAGTTGTGGCTGGGCATTCTGGCGGCCATCCTGGCCTCGGTCAGCCTCGGCCTGGTCAAGCTGGTGGTGCTCAAGATGCTGCCCTTCGACAACAAGAGCGAGTTCCAGATCGTGCTTGACATGCCGGTCGGCACCCCGCTCGAGGCTACCGCCGCCGTGCTGCGCGAAATCTCGGCCGAGATCGCTCAGGTGGAGGAGGTCGCCGACTATCAGGCCTATGCCGGAACGGCCAGCCCGATCAACTTCAACGGCCTGGTGCGCCAGTATTATTTGCGCACGGCACCGGAAATGGGCGACATCCAGGTCAACCTGGTGGACAAGAAACATCGTCACCGCCAGAGCCACGAGATTGCCGTCTCGGTGCGCGAGCGGGTGGTTGCCGTTGCCAGGAAGCATGGCGGCAATGCCAAGGTGGTCGAAGTGCCGCCGGGACCGCCGGTGATGTCGCCGATCGTCGCCGAAATCTACGGCCCCGACTATGCCGGACAGATCGCAGTGGCGAAGCAGGTGCGCGCGGCTTTCGAGAGCACGGCAGACATTGTCGGCGTGGACGACACGGTGGACGCGGATGCGGAGAAGCTGGTATTGCGCGTGGCCCAGGCCAAGGCGGCACTGCTCGGCGTGGCGCAGAAGGACATTGTCGATGTGGTGCGCCTGGGGCTTTCCGGCGAGGATGTGACGCCGGTGCATGACGGTGACGCAAAGTACGAAATTCCGGTGCGCATCGTCCTCCCGGCGGAGCGCCAGAACAGCATCGACCAGTTGCTGAAACTCAAGCTGCGCGGTCGTGACGGGCAGATGGTGCCGGTCTCCGAAGTGGTCGAGATCAGGCACACGCTGCGCGAGAAAGTGATTTACCACAAGGATCTGCTGCCGGTCGTGTTCGTTACCGGCGACATGGGCGGCAAGCTCGATTCGCCTTTGTATGGCATGTTTGCCATACAAAGGCAATTGGAGACGGCTTTCCCCCCGGCCCCCTTTCCGGGAAAGGGGGTGACTGAACAGCGCTTCGCGCCATTGGCGCTGGAGCAGTATTTCTTCCATCAGCCGAAAGATCCGTACGCGGGTTACTCGCTGAAGTGGGACGGCGAATGGCAGGTGACGTACGAGACTTTCCGCGACATGGGCGCTGCCTACGCCGTCGGCCTGATCCTGATTTATCTGCTGGTGGTGGCGCAGTTCAAGTCCTACCTGGTGCCGCTCATCATCATGGCGCCGATCCCGCTCACCATCATCGGCGTCATGCCGGGCCATGCGCTGTTCGGCGCGCAATACACGGCGACCTCGATGATAGGCATGATCGCCCTGGCCGGCATCATCGTGCGCAATTCGATCCTGCTGGTCGACTTCATCAACGAGCAGGTGGCCGGCGGCATGGATTTCGCCGAGGCCGTGATCCAGGCAGCGGCGATTCGCGCCAAGCCCATCGTCCTCACCGGGCTCGCCGCCATGCTCGGCGCCTTGTTCATCGTCGATGACCCGATCTTCGCCGGCCTCGCCCTGTCGCTGATCTTCGGCATCTTCGTGTCCACCGTGCTGACCCTGGTGGTGATCCCGGTGCTCTACTACGCGGCAATGAAAACCAGGCTTCAGCCCGCGGCATAGTCGCGGCGCAGCGCGGCGTCATCAGCGGGCGCAAGCGGGACACGTTTCGCGTTTTGCGGAATGCCATTTCAAGGTAGGATTCGCCCATGGCTCAGTGGCGCATCCTGGTCGTCGATGACGAACCAATGAATCTGGAGATCATCGGCGATGTGCTCGATGATCCGGTCTATACCGTCAGCACTGCGGTCAACGGGGAACTGGCCTGGCAGGCCATGCTGACCGCCGAACTGCCGCCGCATCTGGTCCTGCTCGACCGCATGATGCCGGTGCTGGACGGCATCGAACTGCTCAAGCGCATCAAGCTCGAGCCGCGCTTTGCCGAGATCCCCGTGATCATGCAGTCGGCGGCCGGGTCATCGCGGGACATCGCCGAAGGCGTCGCCGCCGGTGCCTGGTATTACCTGCCCAAGCCCTATGCCCCGCGCGATCTTCTGGCGATTGTGCACGCGGCGCTGGCCGACGTCGAAGAGCGCGAGGCGGCGCATCGCGCGGTGCGCAACCGGCTTGCCGTTCTTGAACTGATGGAATTCGCCGAATTCGAATTCAGCACCCTGACGCATGCGGCCGACCTTGCCCTGTCTCTCGCCGGTCTCTGTCCCAACCCGGCGCTGGCGGCCATGGGGCTCTCGGAGTTGCTGGTTAACGCCGTCGAGCATGGCAATCTCGGCATCAGCTATGCCGAAAAGTCCGAGATGCGGCGCAACGATACCTGGGCGAGCGAAGTCGAAAAGCGTCTGGCCGATCCGGTGCTGGGTGCGCGGCGGGCGCGGGTAGTCTTCCGCCGCGCGGCCGACCAGCTGACCTTTGTCGTCAGCGACGAGGGCGCCGGCTTCGACTGGCAGCGCTATCTCGATTTCGATCCGGAGCGGGCCTTCCATCCCAATGGACGCGGCATAGCCATGGCCCGGCAGATCAGTTTCGCCGCCCTTGAGTACCGCGAGCGCGGCAACATCGTGGTCGCCACGATTTCTGCTGCGCCGCAGCCTGAAAGCCGTCAGTGAATTGCCTGCCGGAACTTTCCTGAAACGAGACCGGACATGACCGCCGACAAGAACGCCGCCCGGATGCCGCTGAAGGTTCTGGTGGTCGACGACACCGAAACCAATCGCATGATATTGACGGTCTTCCTGCGCAGGCTGGGCCACAACGTGGTATTGGCGGAGGACGGCGCGCAGGCGGTGGCGGCATTTGAGCGTGAAGCGCCCGATCTGGTGCTGATGGATGTCATGATGCCGGTGATGGACGGCTATGAGGCGACGCGCCGCATCAAGGCTCTGGCCGGCGAACATTGGGTTCCGGTATTGTTTGTTTCGGCACTGGACAACGAGGAAAGCCTGGTCGCCGGACTCGATGCCGGTGGCGACGACTACTTGCCCAAGCCGGTCAATTATGTCGTGCTCGATGCCAAGCTGCGGGCCACCACGCGAACCCTGCTGATGCAGCGCAGCCTTGATGAAGAGCGCCAGCGCGCAGCGGCGATCTCCGACAATCTGGTGGATGGCGTCATTGTGATTGATGACTCCGGGCTGATGCTGTCGGTCAATCCGGCGGTGGAGAAAATGTTCGGCTATGCGCCGGGCGAAATGATCGGTCAGAACCTCTCCCTGCTGATGCCCGAGACCCACCGCAGCCAGCACGACGGCTATCGGGCGCACGATGTCGGGGGCGGCGCGCCGCGCATTCCCGGCATCGGCCAGAGGGAAGTTAGCGGCCGGCGCAGGAATGGCGAGGTTTTCCTGCTGGATATCGGGGTCAGCGAAATGTGCGTTGCCGGTCGCCGCCAGTTCGTCGGCCTGCTGCATGATGTCACCGAGCGCGCCGCGTCGGAGCGCCTGCAGCGCGAGAGCGCACAGCGCCTGCAGGACTATCACGATGCCCAGCAATCGATCACCGCCCTGGCGCAGACGATTCTCAGCCGGCAAATGCAGCGCGCAGGCCTCAACGACGCCAGCGTCAGCTACTGGGTCGCTGCGGCAGAGAATTTCAGCGGCGACATTGTTGCGGCGACGCGCGACCGTGAAGGCGATCTCTACGTTTTTCTGGCCGACGCCACCGGTCATGGTCTCGGCGCGGCGATCTGCACCCTGCCGGTGTTGTCGGTGTTCTACAGCATGAGCGAGACGGGTGTGGCGCTGGCGTTGATCATCCATGAAGTCAACCGTCAGTTGCAGGCCACGCTGCCTGTCGGTTATTTCGTTGCCGCTACTGCTTTGCGCATCGCCGCCAACGGCAAACACGCTGATGTGTGGGTGGGCGGCACACCCGATTTGCTGTTGCTCGACGCCGCCGGCCGGGTCAGGCGTCGCATGGTCTCAGACCATTTGCCGCTGGGCATCGACGTCAGTGACGAGGTCTCGTCGCGGACCGAGAGCATTGCCCTGCAGCCCGGCGATAATTTCGTGCTGTTTTCCGATGGCCTGCTCGAGGCCGAGAATGAAGACGGAAGGGACTTCGGCTATGAGCAACTGGCTGCGGCCCTGGCCCTGGCCCCGGCTGCAGCGGCAGCGCAGCGCCTGGAATCGGTAAAGCAGGCGCTGGCGCGGCACATGGGCGACAAGTCGCCCCATGACGATGTGTCCCTGATGCTGATCGACTGCAAGGCCTGCTAGGCGAACAGCCGGGCCAGTTCCGCGCCCGGTGAATCCGCGCGCATGAAGGCTTCACCGACGAGGAAGGCATGCACGCCACGCGTGCGCATCAGTGCCACATCTGCCGGCGTGCGGATGCCGGACTCGGTCACCACCATGCGCCCGGCGGGAATGCGGCCGAGCTGCGCCAGGGTGGTGTCGAGGCTGACCTCGAAGCTGCGCAGGTTGCGGTTGTTGATGCCGATCAGCGGCGTCGTCAGCTGCAGGGCGATATCCAGCTCGGCGGCGTCGTGGCATTCGACCAGCACCGCCATGCCAAGGGCATGAGCGATGGATTCCATCTCCTGCATCTGCGTTAAGGACAAGGCGGCGACGATCAGCAGGATGGCATCTGCGCCCATGGCCCGGGCCTCGAACACCTGCCAGGGATCGACCAGAAAATCCTTGCGCAGCACCGGCAGCGAACAGGCTTCGCGCGCTTCGCGGAGGTAGGCCGGCGAACCCTGAAAGAACCGGCTGTCGGTCAGCACCGAAAGGCAGGCGGCGCCGTGCTGCTGGTAATCCGCGGCGAGTTCCGCCGGGCGGAAATCGGCCCGGATCACGCCCTGCGACGGACTGGCTTTCTTGATTTCGGCAATGATGGCGCTACTGCCGGAGTCGATTCTTGAATGCATCGCGCCGACGAAATCACGCGCCGCCGGTTGCGCTGCGGCGTCGGCGCGGACCACCGCCAGCGGCCGTTGTGCCGCAGCCGCTGCGACTTCCTCGCGCTTGACGGCGAGGATCCTGTCGAGAATGTCGGACATCAGGAGAACTTGTTGGTAAAGGAGATGAACTCGTCGAGCTTTTTCCGCGCCGCGCCGCCGGCAATCGCCTCGCGTGCGCGCTTGATGCCGGCGCCGATCGAGTCTTCCAGATTGGCGGTATAGAGCGCGGCGCCGGCATTCAGGGTGACGATCTCGCGGGCGGTGCCGGGCTTGTTTTCCAGCGCGTCGATCAGCATCGCTTTCGATTCGACGGCATCGGCGACGCGCAGCGTGCGGTTGGAGACCATCGACAGGCCGAAGTCTTCGGGATGAACTTCGTACTCCGAGATCTTGCCGTTCCGCAACTCGCCGACCAGGGTCGCGGCGCCGAGCGAAATCTCGTCCATGCCGTCCTTGCCCCACACCACCAGCACGTGATCGGCGCCGAGCTGCTGCATTACCCGCACCTGAATGCCGACCAGGTCGGGATGGAACACGCCCATCAGGGTATTCGGCGCACCGGCCGGGTTGGTGAGCGGCCCGAGGATGTTGAAAATGGTGCGCACCGCCATTTCGCGCCGCACCGGGGCGACATTCTTCATCGCCGGATGGTGGTTCGGCGCGAACATGAAGCCGCAGCCGATGGTTTCGATGCATTCGCCGACCTGCTGCGGACTCAAGCTGATCTTCGCGCCCAGTGCCTCCAGCACGTCGGCCGAGCCGGACTTCGACGATACGCTGCGGTTGCCGTGCTTGGCCACCGTGGCGCCCGCCGCCGCGGCGACGAACATCGACGCGGTGGAGATGTTGAAGGTGTGCGCGCCGTCGCCGCCGGTGCCGACGATGTCGACGAAATGCGGGTTGTGCGGCGTCTCGACCTTGGTCGATAGTTCGCGCATGACCATCGCCGCGGCGGAGATTTCGCCGATGGTTTCCTTCTTCACGCGCAGTCCGGTGAGGATGGCCGCGACCATCAGCGGCGAGATGTCACCCTTCATGATCTGCCGCATCAGGTGCAGCATTTCGTCGTGGAAGATTTCGCGGTGTTCGATGGTGCGCTGTAGCGCTTCCTGGGGGGTGATCATGGTTTTAAAGTCCTTTCACCACAGAGGCACAGAGACACAGAGGAAGAGCAACAACGAGAATTCTCAACGAATTGCTCTGTGCCTCCGCCCCGAAGGAAGTTCCCTTGGGGGATGTGTCTCTGTGGTTCATGGTTTTGATTGAAGAAAATTCCGCAGCAGGTCGTGGCCGCATTCGGTGAGTATCGATTCGGGATGGAACTGCACGCCTTCCACATCGAACTCGCGGTGGCGCACGCCCATGATCTCGCCGTCGTCCGTCCAGGCCGTGACTTCGAGGCAGGCCGGCAGCGATTCGCGCCGGATCGCCAGCGAGTGATAACGGGTGACGGTCAGCGGATCCGGCAGGCCGGCGAAGACGCCCTGGCCTGCGTGACTGACGGGCGAGGTCTTGCCGTGCATCAGTTGCTTGGCATGCACGATCTCGCCGCCGAAGGCCGCGCCTATGCTCTGATGGCCGAGGCAGACGCCGAGCAGCGGAATCCTGCCGGCGAATTCGCGTATTGCCGCCACCGAGATGCCGGCTTCCGCCGGTGAGCAGGGACCGGGCGAGACGACGATGCGGGCCGGCTTCATGGCGGCGATTTCCTTGATGGTAATCGCGTCGTTGCGGAACACCTTGACGTCCTCGCCGAGCTCGCCGAAGTACTGCACCAGGTTGTAGGTGAAGCTGTCGTAGTTATCTATCATCAATAGCACGATGCAAACCTTTCACCACAGAGACGCAGAGGCACAGAGAAAAGCCGAAATAATCTCATAGCTTCATTCTCCTTAGGCCATGTTTGAGTACGGGGACATTGAAGTTGATCAACAGCCCGGTGGCAATTCCGCTGAGCCCAAGTTCCAATGCCAGACATTCTTCATATGCCGATTCGAGAAGTCCGGGACCGAGCGCCCGATGAACTTCGATCGCGCATCCAATGACTTGCTCTGTCAATGGGTCTCTCTGTGCCTCTGTGTCTCTGTGGTTCATGACATTTACTCGAAACGCGTGTCGAGGCCGGCTTCGGCCATCTCGGCGGCGCGCAACTGGGCGCGCGCCTTGTTCAGCGTCTCCTGCCATTCCGAGTCCGGGTCGGAGTCGGCGACGATGCCGGCACCGGCCTGGACGTGGATCCGGCCGTCCTTGATGACGGCGGTACGGATGGCGATGGCCAGGTCCATGTCGCCGTTGAAGCCCAGATAGCCCACGCTGCCGGCGTAGATGCCGCGCTTCGAGGGTTCCAGTTCGTCGATGATTTCCATGGCCCGCACTTTCGGCGCGCCGGAGACCGTGCCTGCCGGGAAGGTGGCCTTGAGCACGCCGGGGGCGCCTTCGTCGTCCTTCAGTTCGGCTTCGACGTTGGAGACGATGTGCATGACATGGGAGTAACGCTCGATGATGAAGCGGTCGGTGACCTTGACCGTGCCGGTCTTTGCCACGCGGCCGATGTCGTTGCGGCCGAGGTCGAGCAGCATCAGGTGCTCGGCGCGTTCCTTCGGATCGGCCAGCAGGTCGGCGGCCAGCGCTGCGTCCTCCGCCGCGGTGGCGCCGCGCTTGCGGGTGCCGGCGATGGGCCGCACCGTGACGCGCTTCTTGCCGCGCATTTCCCCCTGCTGGTCTTCGAGTCGCACCAGGATCTCCGGCGAGGCGCCGACGACATGGAAATCCTCGAAATTGAAATAGAACATGTAGGGCGAGGGGTTCAGCGTGCGCAGGGCCCGGTACAGCGCCAGGGGGCTGGCAGCGAAAGGCTTGCTCATGCGCTGCGACAGCACCACCTGCATGACGTCGCCATCGAGGATGTATTGCTTGGCGCGCCGCACCGCCGCTTTGAAAGCCTCTTCGCCGAACTCGGAGACGGCGGCCGCCGACTCCGCCTGCACTTCAGGCGGAATCGCCACCGGTGCGCGCAGTTTCGCCAGCAGTTCCTTGAGCCTGGCTTGCGCCTGCTTCCACGCACCGGGAAAGCCCGGTTCGGCGTAGACCACCAGGGTCAGCTTGCCGGAGAGGTTGTCGACGATGGCGATTTCTTCCGACAGCAGCAGCAGGATGTCCGGCACGCCGAGGGGGTCGGGCATCTTCTTGCGCGCCAGCCTGGTCTCGATGTAGCGCACCGTGTCATAGCCGAAGGCGCCCACCAGACCGCCGCAGAAGCGCGGCAGACCGGGCAGGTCGGGCACCTTGAAGCGGGCCATGAACTCGCTGATGTAACTCAGCGGGTTGGTGTGGTCGCGCCGCTCGGCAACGCGGTTGCCGGTCAGCAGCATGATGGCGCCGTCGGCCACGGCGATGCGGGTGCTGGCGGCCAGGCCGATGAAGGAATAGCGGCCGAAACGCTCGCCACCCTGCACCGACTCGAGCAGGTAGGAGTAGGGGTCGTTGGCCAGCTTGAGGTAGATCGACAGCGGTGTGTCGAGGTCGGCGAAGGTCTCGAGCGTTACCGGGATACGGTTGTAGCCCTCCGCCGCAAGGCGGTTGAAATCGGATTCGGTCATGGGGGAACTCCACAAATACATGTACTGCAAGGACAGATGCGCGAGCCTGTCGGCTCCGGCGCGAAGGAATCAGGCGCTCAAATAGCGCCGACGAGTCAGGGCCGCCAGGGCCAGGCCTCCGCCCCGAGGGCGTGTTTCCTTGTCATTTGCAGGTTGTTGTGGAGCATGTCAGGCTATTTCTCTATTCCCGGGACTTGTGATGCGACGGGCAGCGTCTGCCAGTGACGCGACTATAGCATCGCAGTCGATTCCTTGCACGTCTTCGCCCTCGTTGTAGCCGTAGGGCACCAGGAACACCGGACAACCGGCGGCACGCGCGGCCGCAGCATCATGCCGCGAATCGCCGATGTGCAGGTTTTCCGCGGGCGGGTTGCCGAAGCGCTGACAGGCGTGCAACAGCGGCATCGGGTGCGGCTTCTTTTGCGGCAGGCTGTCGCCCGAAAGCGCAAAATCGAACCAGGGCGCCAACTGCGTGGCGAGCAAAAGCGGTGCGGTGAATGCCGCTGCCTTGTTGGTGATCACGGCCATGCGCAGACCCGCCTCGCGGAAGGCCAGCAAACCCTCCAGCACGCCGGGAAAGAGCGCCGAGCGGCGACCGTTCTCGACGGCGTAATGGCGGCGGAAGATATCCTGCGCCAGCGTCAGGGCGTCGGCATCGAGATCGGGCAGGCAACGCTGGACCAGCGTCGGGATGCCGCGACCGACAAATGCCGCGACGGTGTCAATGGCATATTGCGGCCGTCCCAGCTCGAGCATCATGGCGTTGGCGGCCGCCGCCAGATCGGGGATGGTGTCGACCAGGGTGCCGTCGAGGTCGAGGGTGACGGAGCGGATCGGCTTCATTGGTAGCGGCATGCGATGTTCATGGAGCGGGCAGCAGCCGGCGTGAGTGAAGTGCGTGCCGCTCGCCGGGGAAGCTCCCCGGCCGGATCCGGCGCGTTTCCGGATTTCGGCGCTTACACCCGGAATCCGGCAATGGCACCATTCAGATCGGTGGCGGAACTTCTCAGGTCGCTGGCCGAGGCATTCATCTTCCCCGCCGCCGCGCTGGCTTCCTCGGCGGCCTGGGCGATCCGTTCCATGTTCTGGGCAATATCGGTACTTGCCGTCTTCTGCTCCTTGACCGACCAGGCGATCTCGTCGACCCCCTTGTTCGAATGTTCGACTGCGGTGCGCGCCTGCTGCAAGGTCATTTCAACAGTACTGGCGAGGCCGGAACTGACTTCAATCGAAGCCAGACCTGCTTCGATGGCGTTGCGCACGCGGCTGGTCTGCTGCATGATGGATTTCGCCACGCCGTCGATTTCCGATGCCGAACTGCCGGACTTTTCCGCCAGTTTTCTTACTTCGTCGGCCACCACGGCGAAGCCGCGCCCCTGCTCGCCGGCGCGCGCGGCTTCGATGGCCGCATTCAGCGCCAGGAGGTTGGTCTGGTCCGCAATTTCGCGCACTTCCTGCGTCATCCCGGTAATCGCGCTGGTACTGCGCACGAACTCTTCCACCGCCTTGGCAATATCGGAAACCGTGGACTCGATGCCATGTATCTCCGCCACCAGTTCGGCCACCTTGCGGTTTCCCTCGCTGGTATTGGCGACGCTCTCGCCCGACTGCTTGCGCACGTCGTCGGCGGTATCCGCCACCGTCGCGATCGACACCGTGAGTTGTTCGATCGAGGCAGCATTGCTGGCAACCGATTGCGACTGCTCGTCGGCACTGGCGTGCAGAATTTCGGCGATCGTCGCCATGTCGTTGGCGGCCGAATTCACCGAGCGCGCCGAGGCCGCCACCTGGCCGACCAGCATCTGCATCTTGGCAACCATGACATTGAATGCCTCGGCCATGCTGCCGATCTCGTCCTTGCGGTCGACGTCGGCACGGTGAGTCAGATCGCTCGAGCCGGCGATCCGGCTCATGACCTGTTCCAGGCGGGCGATCGGCTGGGTGATGTCGTTGATCAGCAGCCATGCCAGCAAGCTCAGCGCAATAACCGCGCCGACAAGGAAAATCGCCAGCCAGAGAAGAACCGCGTTGTATGTGGCTTTCGCCGCTGCCATTTCGCGCGCTGCCGTTTCCTCGGCGATTTTCTGAACTTCGCCGGCAATTGCGTCAATCATTTGCGTCGGCGCGCGATCTATTCCCTTGACCAGACTATCCACCGCGGCGGCGGGATTCGGCTGACTCCTGTCGTAGGATTTCAGCGCCTCGCGATAGGCCGGGCCGAGTTTCTGAAACTCGGCGATGGTCTCGTTCACCCTGACGCGATCAGCCATGCCCAGTTCATCGATCAGGCTCTTGAGTTTGCTGAGCCGGCCGAGGACATCCTTCTCTTCCTTGTCGAAGCCGGCCAGGTGCTTGTCGAAACTCGCCGCATCCTTGCCGCGCAGCAGAATGTTCTTCCACTCCTGAACCTGGATCTTGAAACTCACCTGAGCCGAGCGGGCGCCGTCCACTGCGCCAAGAAGCTTGTGGTGGAGATTGATCACGTTCTCGATCTGCGCATTCAGCCGGCCGGCTTGCCAGATGGAGAACCCGCCGACCAGCAAGAGCGTGAATACGGCAATTGCCGCGAGACCAAGCAGCTTTGCCCGAATGTCGAAACTTTTCATGAAAACCCCTTGCGCTTTTCGCTACGAATACCGCCCCGATTCCGCCACGCGCATCTTAACGTATCCGGGACCATCGATGCCATGGGTCGTCATGAATCAGTCGTTGCGCCGCCTCTCAGGTCGGCGACTCTGCGGCAGGCGTGTCCAGCACCCCGGCCAAGGCCTCCAGCCCCCGCCTCCAGGCGCATTCCAGGGCGGCGAATTCCTCGCTGCGGCGCAACGGGTCGTCCCGGCCCTGCAGCGATTCGGCCAGCGTTGCCTCGAGGCGCGCAGCGCCGGTTTGCAGTTCGATCAGGCCGACGGTGCCGGCGCCGCCGTTGAGCGAATGCACGATCCGTCGCGCCGATGTCAGATCTTCCGCCGCGAGTGCCGCGCCGATTTCCGCCACGCAGCCGCTGTTGCGTTCGCGGAACAGGCGCAGGAACCGCTCCAGCATCTCCTTGTTGCCATTGACGCGGGTCAGCGCCAGGTCAAGGTCGAGGATCTTGGCCGTGCCGACATCCGCCGCGGCTGCGGCGGGCCCTGCCGCAGCTTGCCGTCCGCCGCTCTCCAGCCAGCGCAGCAGCATGGCGTAGAGCAGGTCGGGCAGGATCGGCTTGGTCAGGATGTCATTCATGCCTGCGTCCAGCACGCGCGCCTTTTCTTCGACCATGGCGTGGGCGGTGAGGGCAATGACCGGCAGTTCGGGGCGGCTTGCGCGAATCAGCCGGGCTGCCGTGTAACCGTCCATCACCGGCATCTGCAGATCCATCAGCACCAGGTCGTAGGCGCCGGCGGCAACGGCCGCCACCGCCTGGGCGCCGTCGTCGGCGGTGTCGACCGTGGCGCCGGCGAGTTCGACCAGTTCGCGCCCCACTTCGCGGTTGAAGTCGTTGTCGTCAACCAGCAGGATGCGCCTGCCCGCCAGGGCGGGGGCCGCGATCTGGCGGGCGCCCCGCAATGGCTGCAGGGCTTGCCCGCCGAGCGCGGCGCAGAGTGCGTCGTGCAGGGTGGAACGCGTTACGGGTTTGGCGATGAAGGCCTGGATGGATCCTGCAGTCGCCCGGGCGCGGGCAAGCTCCAGGTCGCCACCGGTGATCAGAATGACGGGCGCGACGCTGCCGCCGGCGCGGAGGCTCTGCGCCGTCTCCAGGCCATCCAGGCCGGGCAGGTACCAGTCGAGCAGAATCAGGTCGAAGCGCGCTCCGTCCTTGATCCGGCCCACGGCCGCCTCGCCGCAATCCGCGCTGTCGGCCAGGCAGCCGAAGGCTTGCACCATCCTTTGCAGCAGGCTGCACATGACCAGGTTGTCGTCCACCACCAGCACCCTCTTGCCCTCCAGCGGCGAGCGCGCCGGCAGTGACGCCGTCGCGCCGGCGGCGATACCGAAGCGTGCGCTGAAGCTGAAGCACGAGCCCACGCCGGCCTGGCTTTCGACGCCGATCTCGCCGCCCCTGTACTCCACCAGCTGCTTGCTGATCGCCAGGCCGAGGCCGGTGCCGCCGAATTTCCGCGTGGTGGAGCTGTCGGCCTGGCTGAAGGCGGTGAACAACTTCGCTTGCTGTTCAGGCGTCATGCCGAGCCCGCTATCGCGCAGTTCGAAGCGCAGGATCACCGCGTCGGCGGCAAGCTGCCGCGGCGTCACGATCAGGCTGATTTCGCCGCGCTCGGTGAACTTGATGGCATTGCTCATCAGATTCAGCAGCACCTGACCCAGACGCAGCGGATCGCCCAGCAAGCTGTCCGGTATCCCCGGTTGGGCGCCGATGACAAGTTCCAGACCCTTGTCCTGCGTCTTGCCCTTGAACAGACTGGAAACCCGCTCCAGCACGTCGTCCAGACAGAAGGGGATCGATTCCATTTCGAGTTTGCCGGCCTCGATCTTGGCCAGGTCGAGGATGTCGTTGACGATGCCGAGCAGGGATTCGGCGGCACTGTGAATCTTGTCGATGTAGTCGCGGCCGCGCGCCGGCAGCGCCAGGGTCTGGCAGATATAGGCAAAGCCGAGCACGGCGTTGATGGGCGTGCGGATCTCGTGGCTCATGTTGGCAAGAAAACGGCTTCTGGCCTCGGCCGCGCTTTGCGCGACAGCCAGCGCCGCCATCAGTTCCGCCTGCGCCGTCTTTTGCGCGGTGATGTCGCGGATGACGCCGATGAAGCTGCTGCCGGCGTCGTCCACCATCTCATTGACCGAGAGATCCATGGCAAAGCGGCTGCCATCCTTGCGCCGGCCCTCCACCTCGACGCGCCGGCCGATGAGCGTCGCCCGCCGCTGTTCGCGGTACTTCTTCAAGTAGGCGTCATGCGCGCTGTGATGAGGTTCCGGCATCAGCCGGTTGACGTTGCAGCCGATCAACTCTTCCTCGCCATAGCCGAACAGTTCGCCGACCCGGTCATTGACCGAAAGGATGCTGCCGTGCTCGTCGATATGTATCACGCCATCCTGCATGGTATGCAAAATGGCCCGGCTGCGCGCCTCGCTGGCTTTCAGTTTGGCCGCCTCGCTGGCGGCGAGGCGCTGCGACTCGGCGATGGCTGCCGCCGCCTGGTTCAGGGCCTGGGTCAGGGCGGCGAATTCGCTCGTGGTGCCGGTCAGCGTCAGCGGTTCGCCGTCGTGGCGGTCGAGGCGGCTGGCGAAATCCCGCGCCAGGCGGATATGGCGCAGCGGGCGCCGCAGGTAGAGCAGGATGGTGGCCGAACTGAACAGCAGAGCGAAAAGTCCGGCGCGCAGATTGTCCCACCACATTTCCTGCTTCGCTTCGCGCACCGGCGCCAGACTGTATTCGAGGCGCACCCAGCCCACCCTGCTGCCGGCGCGGATCGATTGCCACATCACCTGCGATGCACCTGCAGCGGTGGCCTCGATGACGGATTCCGCGTCCGTAAGCGGCGGCGCGTAAGTGTTGCCGAAGCGCAGCACCGGTTGCCCCTTGCCGCCCGCCACGATGTCGGCCAAGGCCCGTCCGCGCGCATCGACGATCTGCAGCGACAGCGTGCCGGAGGTATCGATCGCGTTCCGCAGCAACTGCTCGAGCGTGTCGAGGTCGCCCTGGACAATGTCGGCCGCCGCGCTGGCGGCGATGTTGCCGGCCAGAGCCCGCGACTGCGTATCCAGTACCCGCTCGATCAGCGCGCCCTGCTCTTCCGCGGTATGGATGGTGTAGACCAGTTGCGAGACCAGCAGGGAGCCGACCACCAGCAGCACCAGCTGCGCGGTGAAGCGGCGCGGCACGATCCATTGCAGCAGGCGCATTGCCCTTACTCCTTTTCCACCACCAGATAATTATCGAGCTTGAGCCGCTCCAGCGGCCGGTAGTCGCGGGCGTAGTCGGCGGCCACCGGCTCGGCCATCTGCACCGCCTGCAGCAGCGGTGCGGCGCCCGCGTCCTGGCGCAATTTCAGAATTGCCGCCGCCACTGCCTTGCGCTGTGACGCGGCAACTCGCGGGTGAGCCGCCAGAGGGTGCGGCGTCACGCCCGGGGTTTCAAAAATCACGCGCAACTGCTCGACCACGGCTGCCGGTTCGCGCTGGAAAACGCTGCCGACCGTGCCGCCGGCAGCCGCCTCGCCGAGGATCACATGGCGGAAGACATTGGAATGTGTCTTGACGTAGACCGGCTCGATCCTTACGCCCTCCTGTTCGGCGAGCAGGCCGCGGATGTAGAGCGATGCGCTGAAGGCATTGGGCGCAGGGAAGGCAATCCTGCCGCCGGCCAGGTCCTTGACCGTGCGCGCGGCGCTGTCGCGGCGCACCAGCAACAGGCCGATCAGCGGCTTGCTGTCATGCACCAGCGGCAGGTAGCCGGCGGCACGCATGGCCATGACTGCGTGGTAGGGATTCATGAAGGCGAAGTCGGGTATGCCCTTGAGCAGGTCCGCCTCGAACGCCGGGATGCTCTGATAGGTCTTGAGGGCGAGCGGCACGCCGCTGTCGCGTGCTACCCTTTCCAGAAACGGCGTCCAGTCCTTGTGAATCTGCAGGGAGGTGAATTGCGGCACCACGGCCACGGTGAGCGCGCGCGAAGCCCCGCTGGCCGGCTGGCCGCAGGCGGCCATGCTGAGCGAAAGCAGCGTCAGCCACAGCAGGCAGGCGCGAACGGCGAGGGACATGGCGGACACTCCTCAGGGCAGATGAGAGCAGCCGCTGGACATCGCGCCGGCTCAGCGAGGGTGCCGCAATCCGGGAATCCGGCAGCGGGATATCCGCCATGATCGTCTCAAAGGCGCCATGCTTTGTGAATCCGTGTATTACGCGACAAACTGCGGTAGGTACGTAGCTGGACGCGGAACGGCGCGTCGTTCCCGGATGGCGTGCGGGCAGAGTGCTCGGCACCGCCGGGCTGGCGGCGCGGCAGGCAGAAGCAGTCAGGCCTTGTTCAGTTCGGCGCGCAGGGCGGCAATCACCGTATCGTAGCGATGGGGGTCGGCATCGCGTCCTGCGCCGAACACGGCGGAACCGGCGACGAAGGTATCGACCCCGGCCCTGGCCACCTCCAGAATGTTGCCAGGACCTACCCCGCCGTCGATTTCGAGGCGGATGTCGAGACCGCGCGCGGCGATCATGCGGCTCACCTGCCGCGCCTTGTCGAGCACGTAGGGGATGAACTTCTGGCCGCCGAAACCGGGGTTCACGCTCATCAACAGCACCATGTCGAGCTTGTCCAGCGTGTACTCGAGGACGTCGAGCGGCGTCGCCGGGTTGAACACCAGCCCGGGCTTGCAGCCGCACTCGCGGATCAGGCCGATGGTACGGTCGACATGTTCCGAGGCTTCCGGATGGAAGGTGATGTAGGTGGCGCCGGCCTTGGCGAAGTCGGGAATGATGCGATCGACCGGCTTGACCATCAGATGCACATCGATCGGCGCCGTCACGCCGTGCTTGCGCAGGGCTTCGCACACCAGCGGACCGATGGTCAGGTTCGGCACATAATGGTTGTCCATGACATCGAAATGGACGATGTCGGCGCCCGCGGCGAGAACGTTGTCGACTTCTTCGCCGAGCCTGGCGAAGTTGGCGGAAAGAATGCTCGGGGCAATCCTGAAGTCTTTGGACACGGCGAACTCCTGAGAAGGTATGCGGCGATTCTACCGGTGGCGCGGCGGGGTGGATTCAGGAAATGTGATGGTGGCCATAAGCGCGGCTAGAATCCGTCCATCGATTCATGGGGATTCCGAATGATTCTGCTGACAGGCGGCGCCGGCTACATCGGCTTGCATACCGCCGCCGTGCTGCTCGAGGCCGGCCATGAGGTGGTCCTCTTCGACAACTTCAGCAACAGCAAGCCGCCCGGCGTGGAGCGGCTGCAGGCCATCGCCGGCCGGCCGGTTGTCTGCGTACAGGGCGACGTGCGTTCGGCGCAGGACATGGACGCCGTTTTCGGCCGCTATCCGGTCGATGCCGTGATCCACTTTGCCGGGCTCAAGGCGGTGGCCGAATCCGAACAGCAGCCCCTGCGCTACTACGACAACAACATCGGCGGCACCCTGGTTCTGCTGCAAGCCATGACGCGGGCCGGGGTGAAGCGGATCGTCTTCAGTTCGTCCGCCACTGTTTACGGCGAGCCGGATTCCAGCCCGGTTGCGGAAACCGCCGCGCTGCGGCCGGCCAACGTCTATGGCCGCAGCAAGCGCATGGCCGAGGACATTCTGCGTGACCTGCACGTCGCCGCGCCGGACTGGTCAATCGCCCTGCTGCGCTATTTCAACCCGGTGGGTGCGCATCCCGGCGGGCTGATCGGCGAGGACCCGAATGGCATACCCAACAATCTGATGCCGTTTGTCACCCAGGTGGCGGTCGGACGCCGGCCCGAACTGCAGGTGTTCGGCGGCGACTATGCGACGGCCGACGGCACCGGTGTCCGCGATTACATCCATGTCATGGATCTGGCGGAAGGGCACCAGGCGGCGCTGGAGTGGGCTCTGGGCGATCCGCGCGAGGTGCTGACCGCGAACCTCGGCAGCGGCCGCGGCCATAGCGTGCTGGATCTGGTGCGGGCCTTCGAACAGGCCAGCGGGCGGACGATTCCCTGTCGCATCGTGGCGCGCCGTCCGGGCGATGTTGCCGCCTGCTGGTGCGATCCCGCGCTGGCCAGGCAGCGCCTCGGCTGGACGGCGCGGCGCACGCTGCAAGACATGTGCCGCGATGCGTGGAACTGGCAGCGGAATAACCCGGACGGGTTTGGCTGACGACCGCCCGGATCAGGGCAGGCGGCCGGCGGTGAGCATGCGGCTGAAGAGAATGTTCGGCGAAAGCCAGATGACGAGGTCGTCGTAGCCCAGGTCCGGCGTCTTGCTGACGAAATCGTTGTCGCCGTCGGTATTTTCGAGTTCGTTGGCATCCGTAGCCACCGCGTTTGTGCCTCCTGCCGTGTTGAAGGCGCCCGCGCCATTCTTGCCGTGAGAGACGATCACGGCGGGAACGGCTGTGGCAACCGTCGCGGCGCAGGTGCTGTCCGTGCAGACGCGCAGCGTGCTGGTGCTGGTCAGGGCGAATCCGATGGCATTGTTCGAAAATGCCGGCGTAACGCGATAGCGGAAGCGGTTGTTCCAGGCATCGGTTTGGCCGAGCCCGAGGTCGACCCAGGGGATGCGGCCTTCCTGGTTTGTGCAGACGTTGCCGGCCCGGTCCTCGACGCCATCGTCATTGGTATCGGGGCAGGGCAGGTAAGGCTTGCCGTCTGCTGCACTATGACTGGCGGCGAAGCCGATGAGAGCTTCACGGATTTCGCCGAGGGCCTTCTCCGTATCGCCGCTGTTGCGCAAATCCCGCTGTGCTGACAGCGGCAGCAGCATGCCGCCTATCAACAGGGCAACGACGAACATCACCATGGCAAGTTCAATCAGCGTGAAGCCACGCTGGACGGAAGCCGTGCGGAGCCACACCTTGCCTGGCCGGCGCTCTCCTTCGCCGGCAGGCAGATTCGCTTCATGTCCCGCAGGGACGCTGTTCTGCGCGCCGTGGGTCGGCGTCCGCCGGGACGGTACCGGCGGGAGAGTGGCGACCTTCATGTGATCCGTTTGCATGGGCTATTGATCGACTCCCTGAGGGCCGAGTTCTATACAGGCGACGTCTGTCTGCAGTAATGCTTCATCGAGAACTGTTTGATGCTTGAGCAGCAATTTCAGCACCGCTGCTTTTTCCTGGTTCGGCGTCCTTATCCAGATTACGTGCGGCGGAGCGCCGTGAATTGAGGAAAGTTCTTCGAAATCGGCATCGCGCGTAACGATTACATATCCGTATTCTTTTGCATAGTGCCAGACGGTCCGGTCGTCGGCTTGTTCCAGGCCGACTAGGGTCACCTGGGTGCTGCCCGGGAATTCGTTTTGCAGGAATGGCACAAGCCGACGAGAAAGGTTCTCGTCGAGTAGCAGTTTCATGGGGCGAGCTTGATCACGCTTTGTTCCCTTTTGGCCGCGTACGCCAGGCAGGCGCGTATGTCGGCAGCCTCGATTTCGGGAAAATCTTCCAGTATTTCACTCTCAGCCATGCCTTCGGCAAGCATCGCCAGGATGTCATAAACCGTAATGCGCAAGCCGCGGATACATGGACGTCCGCCTCTTTTGCCTGGTTCGAGGGTGATGCGATCAGAAATATTCATTGGCCCCTCCTGAGATTGGATTTCCAGTATGGCGACTTTACACGAACGGCGAATGTCGGTGCTGGCGTGACGGCGGGTGTCATGGCAACGACGAACATCACCATGGTAAGTTCAATCAGCGTGAAGCCTTCGCCGGACGGCTGGCACCGGGCCGACGATGGAGAACCGGTATTCCGGTCGCAAACGCTTGGACCTCAGAAACGGAGTGAGACAATTTTGCTCCCGATGGTAATTGTGGCGGACATCGCCGTTGCGGTTCCGCAATCCGGCGCGCTGTAAGTGAGAATGCCAAACCAATTGTTGTTCGCAAGGCGGTTGTTTGTCGCGGTGTCGAAAGCCATGTCCGGATCGTTATAGGGGAAAAGACCGGTTGGAGTCAGTGCGACTTGAAGCCCCGCGCTGGCCGCAGTTGCTGCGCAAGGCAGATAGCCGTGAATGTCCATATATCCCTGCAGGCCCTTGCCGGGGTAGCCACGAAGATCCCCGGCTAAGCGCGGGGTGACAGCGGAAAAAAGATCCTGACTATTGATCGCCAGCAGTGTGTCGTTGAACGTCTCCGGACTGCCCGTGCTTGCAAACGCGGTACTCCCGCTGCCGTTGCTCAGGTCGAGATAGTTGGCGACGGCAGGCGGGACGGCAGCGCTGATGGCAGGCCGGGTCTGGCCGGCCAGCGGCGGTCCGGGGGAAAAGACGATGGCCACGGCGCTACCGGTGCCGTCCAGCGTGAGTTGCGCCGGTGTTGCCGAATTGATCGGTACGGTGCGGAAGCCCGGTGAAAGGGCATACCAGAGCGGCTCGCCGTAGCCGTCGCGCAGGTCGCCAACCTTCAGCGTTTTCCAGGGCAGTCGGCCTATGCGCAAGGTGTTGCCGCAACTGGCCATGGCCTGCCCTTCCGTCGCCATGCCGATCAGCGACGTATCCTCCGGACAGGGTAGTTGGCCCGGTGCGGTGGTACTCATGACAGACCAGGCAATGAGCGCCTCCTTAGCCATTTTCAGCGCCTGCGCAGTCTTCAAGTCGCGGTCCTGGTGGGCACGCACGGAATTGAACTGGCTGACGAAGAAATACAGTCCGCCCATCGCCAGGATGGAAATCAGCATGATCAGCGCCAGGCCGCGCTGATTCGGTTCCAGCGACCGCCGCCGAGCCATCACGATTCCCTGTCAGCGCCGAGCGGACGGTGTGGCGGGCGTCACCACGACACCTCCGCCCAGACGCGTATTGCGCTCGCCGGAGGTCCGGTTGATGGCTTCGCCCACCTTGAGTTTGGACGGTGATTCGTCGCCGGGCGCAAGCAGT
The DNA here is from genome assembly GCA_903848955.1 of uncultured beta proteobacterium. GTDB lineage: Bacteria > Pseudomonadota > Gammaproteobacteria > Burkholderiales > Rhodocyclaceae > Sulfuritalea. The sequence goes on along the minus strand of CAINHS010000007.1, from coordinate 63,469 downwards.
GCGCTGCCGGGTGTGGCGGGCGATGTAACGGCACTGACGCCGGTGCGTGCGCCTTCACTCTCTGTTTGTGCCTGACGGTTGATCCATACGGTCGCCTTGCCGCCGGAGCGATGGACGACGCCGTCCAGGCTGAGGGTGGTGCCCTGCAGCGTTTGCGCTTCCTGGACGTTGAAGGTGCGTTGGCGTTCCAGCGAGGCGCGCCTTTCCGGGGTAAAGAAGAGGCGGCCGAGTTCCGCGGCGTCGGCGGCATGGGCCGGCACGAGCGTGACCAGACTGAGCAGAGCCGACGCGATTCCGCTTGGCAGTCTCATGGCTTGTTTTCCTTCAGCGTGATCCATTCGAGCATGCATTCGACTTTCAACTGGGCGTTGTTGCCGGGGTCGGCGTTGCCGCGGGCAATGCGTTCCATGGCGCAGGAGCGAACCTGGATCAGGGCCTGCACGGAGTCGCGCAGTTCGGCGAGAAACGTCAGCAGTTCGCCTTCGTGCAGCAGTTGCAGTTGCAGTTTCATCTGGCTGGACATGATTTCATGGCCACCGGCGGCTGCGCCTCCGGCAACGATGCCGGCATCGACAGGCCGTTGCGGCGCGAATTCGTAGTCCAGTTTGAAGATGCGGCGCGCGGTCTTGATGCGGGCGATGGTTTCGATCCAGTCCAGACGCTTTTCCGGGCCGATATAGCCGCGCGCCTTGAGCGCCTGGTAGCGCCCGATTTCTTCACGTAATTCCTGCTCCTCCTCGCGCGCCCTGGCAAGCTTGGTCTGGATGTCTTTTTGCGCCGCGGTGGCTGCGCGGAAGGTTTTTTCGCCGCGGCTCTGTTCCTGCAGGGCGCGCCATACCGAGCCGCCGCCGACCAGACCCATGACGACCAGGAAGGCGATCGCCCATTGCAGGCGCTTGAAATCTTTGGCGTCCAGATTCATGGGTTCCCCGCCCTGTGTCGCGATGCATTGGTCATGACTGGCGCGCAATACGCAAGCTGAACTTCGGCACGTCGGCGGATCTTGCCTCGCTTGCTTCGCCGAGACTCTTGAGCGGCTTGTCGGACTCGATGTCGAAGGGCCGGCTGAGCACCCTGACATCCGTTTTCGGGTCGCGCAGCCGGGCGGCAAAGCGTTCGATCAGTTCGATCTGGCCGCGCTGATCGGCGATCAGGCCGAGCGGCAGCTGCGCCTGAATCTCGATCACGGCCCAGTTTCCTGCGCCGGCGGGAGGCGCGGGCTGGGTTGCGTCCGCCGGCCGCTTTGCATTCTCCGGCGCCTTGTCGTCGGCGTCGGGGCGTTCTGCCAGCTTCCAGACAAGACGGTTGAGTTCGATTTTGGGGCTGTCATTCAGCGCCAGACTCAGGTGCAGCAGCAAAGCTTCCATTGCCGGACTGCGCTTTTGCAGGGCATCGAAACGCCCGGTCAGCGCGCGCAGGTTTTCAGGGGTGAGGCTGATCTTCGGCAAGCCATCGAGGATGCCGTTGTAGCGCTGGGTCTCGGTCGCGGTGAGGATCCGGGTGGCCTCGGTCTCGTCGCGAAGTTCGTACACATTGAGGCCGGTCTTGCCGGCCACCAGCAGGCATCCGGCCAGCACAAGCCATCCCGCATTGGTCAGCACCGAGCGGATTTGCCAGAGCCGGTAGAAGCGCCTCCCGCTGTCGGGAGCGAACTGCTGTGCCGGTGTCCTGGTCGCCAGGCAATGGATCAACAGGTCGTCGGCGTTGCTGTCGGCAAGCGGATCCTTGAGTCCTTGCTGGCGGGCAGTGGCGCCGAGGTCGATGAATTCGAACTGAAGCTCGCCGGTGTCACGGCAGAAAGCCTTCAGTTCCGGTATCTGCGCGGCTTGCGCCAGGACCACGGTGCGCAGGGCAACACCCCGCGGAAGCTGGCGCTGGGCGACGAGGTACTGGAATATCTTGGCCGAGTCGGCAGCGCTGGTGCGGCCGATTTCGCCGGTGCTGTGGCTGGCGAGTTGCGATAACCGCGAGAAATGCAGCTTGCCCTTGTCGAAAAAGGTTTGCCTCACCCCGCCGCGGGTCACGCTGACAAACAGCACCGGGCCGTCGCCGACGAGGAGTTGGGGGGCGAACCCGGCCAGCACCAGCGGCACGGAATAGATGCCGGCAAGTACGGTCTCGGCATCGCGCAGCGCATCCAGCCAGGGGGTGAAGGTCTCGATCCTGGTGAGTGCGGCGAACAACAGCTTTTCATCGCGCCGGCCGGTCTTGGCGCGCCCCAGAGAGATGGCCGCGGACAGCGGCGTATTGTAGAAATACTGGCTGAGGCGCCGCTGCAGCAGGGCGGTGCGATCGCCACCCTGGACATAGGGAACATCTTCGAGCTGGAAGCCTTCTTCGGCAATGTCCGCGAGCAGGTAAAACAGGCTTGAGTGATGCTTTTTCAGGTAGGCGGCCAATGCTTCCTGGCCCGCCGCGTCCTGGCCGAACTCGCCTTCAAGCGTGACGTGACCGGCGCTCCAGCAGTGTGCCGTGAGGGCGGGGCCGTCGAGAAGGAGGATGCGTTTGCTGCTCATCAGGTTTTCATCTTGGTCATGATGTCGTAGATCGGGCCCAGTACCGCCATCATGATCCAGCCGAGAATCAGGCCGATGGTCACGGTCATCACCGGTTCGATCATGGCCTGCACTTTCTCGATGGATTCGCGTACGTCGCGATTGTAGAAGTAGCTGACATTGGCCAGTGCCGTGTCAAGCGAGCCGGTGTTCTCGCCGACGCGCAGCATGCGCAGCACCAGCGGCGGGAACATTCCGGCGGTCTGGAAGGCGGCTGTGACATTCTGTCCTTCGGCGATCAGTTCGCCGACTTTTTCCAGGCCTTCGCGCAGCACGAGGTTGCCGACCACCTCTTCGGTGGCCTTGATAGAGTCGAGAATGGTGATGCCGGAGGAATACATCATGGCAAATACGGAGGCGAAGCGCGACAGGATGATCTTGCGCAGGATGTCTCCGATGTACGGCAGGCGCAGCTTGGCGTCGTCGAAGTGGTAGCGCGCGGCCTTGCTGCTGCGAACCAGAAAGACTACGGCCGCGGCAAGCACAAGCGGCACGCCGAGCACGACATACCAGTAGCTGACGAAAAACTCCGAGGTGGCGATGAGTATCTTGGTCTGCGTCGGCAACTCCTGCCCCATGTTGCGGATGAAGCCCGCCATCTTGGGCACCAGATAGATCATCATGAACATCGTGATGCCGATTACCACCGTGCCGAGGAAGGCCGGATACATGATCAGTTTCTTGGTGTGGGCGGCCAGTTCGTCCTGCCACTTGAGCGATTCAAGCAGGTTGTTGAGCACTTGCGGCAAGGCGCCGGTTTCTTCGCCGGCGCGGATCAGGCTGACCATCACTTCATCGAAGGTCTGCGGATGCTCGGCCAGCGCCTGCGACAGCGTCTTGCCGCCCTCGATGCTTTCCACCATGCCGGCGATGATTTCGCGAAAGCGCGGGTTTTCGATGCTGTCGCGCAGGTCGGTGAGGCTTTCGATCAGCGAGACGCCGGCGCGCGCGAGCTGCTCCAGATGAAAACAGAAGTTGATCAGTTCCGGGCGGGTGATTTTGGCGCGGTTGATCAGACCGCCTTGCTTCACCGTGTCACCGTTGATGAAGTCGAGCTCCATGCGCTTCAGCCGCATTTCGAGATCGACCAGGTTGATGGCTTCAAGGCGGCCCATCACGGTCCGGCCGTGGGGGTTCATCGCTTTGTAGGCATAAAGGGACATGGTGGGTGCCCGGGTGGTCGCGTCGCGCCTTGGCGCGCTACATCCGTTCCGTCATGTCGATCACGCGACCGACTTCTTCGATTGACGTGGAGCCGTCGAGCACGCGCCGCAGACCGTCTTCGGACAAGGCGCGGAAGCCCTTTTCCAGCGCCATGTTGCGAATGTCGCGCTGTGGCGCGCGACGGCTGATGAGATCGTCGAGATCGTTGTCGAGGCGCAGCATCTCCATGATGGCGATGCGGCCCCGGTAGCCCTGATATTCGCAGTGGTCGCAGCCGGCGGCGCGATACAGGATGGGTGCGGACTGGCCGACGGCGACGCCCATCAGCTTGCATTCGTGCGCCTCGGCGGGGTAGGGCTTGCGGCAGTGGGTGCACAGGCGGCGGACCAGGCGCTGGGCAATGATGCCGATGATGTTGCCGGCCATGATGTCGGGCAGCACGCCGATGTCGAGCAGGCGCGGGATGGCGCCCAGCGCGGAGTTGGTGTGCAGGGTGGAATACACCTGGTGGCCGGTCATGGCCGCGCGGAAGGCCATTTCGGCGGTGTCGGCGTCGCGGATTTCGCCGACCAGGATGATGTCCGGGTCCTGGCGCATCATCGAGCGGATGCCGTTGGCGAAATCCAGCTTGGCCGATTCGGCCACCGAGGTCTGGCGGATCATGGCCATCGGATACTCGACCGGATCTTCGAGGGTCATGATGTTCACGCCCTCTTCGTTGATGTGGTTGAGCACCGAGTAGAGCGTGGTGGTCTTGCCGCTGCCGGTGGGGCCGGTGACCAGGATGATGCCTTCCGGGCGCGCCACCATCAGCTTCATCAGCCCCATCTGGTGGTCGTCGAGCCCGAGCCGGTCGAGCGGCACGATGCCCTTCTGCCGGTCGAGGATGCGCAGCACGATGTTCTCGCCGTGGATCGTCGGCTGCGAGGCCACGCGGAAATCGACGGCGTGGCCGCTGATGTTGAGCGAGATGCGGCCGTCCTGCGGCGCGCGGGTCTCGGCGATGTTCATGCCGCTGATGACCTTGATGCGCACCGCCATCGCCGCCCAGTAGGATTTGTGCAGGGCGCGGATCTGGCGCAGGATGCCGTCGATGCGATAGCGGATGCGCAGGAAACTGGCTTCCGGCTCGAAGTGAACGTCGGAGGCATCGCGCTTGACGGCGTCGGTGAGCAGCGCATCCACCAGGCGCACCACCGGCTGACTGTATTCGTCGAGTGATGCCGACAGGCTGCGGTAGTCGATTTCGCCGGTTTCTATTTCGTGCAGGATGCCGTCGATCGACAGTTCGTGGCCGTAGTACTGGTCGATGGCGCGGGCGATTTCGGATTCGCCGGCGAGCAGGGTTTCGATCGCCAGGTCGGGATGAATCAGGGTGCGCAGCTTGTCCAGCGCAACGATGTCGTTGGGATCGGCGATGGCGATGCGCAGCCGCTGCTCCTGCTGCGAATAGCTCAGTGCCAGGAACATGTGGCGCTTGGCCAGTTCGCGCGGCACCAGGCGCAGCGCATCGGCATCGATGATCGAATTGGCCAGATCGACGGACTTCTGGCCGAGCGATTCGCCCAGCGCGTCGCGTAGCGTGGCTTCGGAGACAAAGCCGAGCGAGACCAGCAGCTTGCCGACCGGCTGGTTGCACTTCATTTGCTCCAGCAGCGCAATGCGAAGCTGATCCTCGCTGATCACGCCTTGCGTGATCAGGATCTGGCCAATGGGGCGGCGGCTGGCGGCTGAGTTCATACGAGCATCATTATCCCGCATCTGCCTCTGAGGGCAAGCCCCGACGCATTCAAGAACCGCCTAGTGCTGCAGGGTCTGCAGTCTGGCTGCGGCCTGGGCTTTGTCGAAGCCGGCCGGCCGGCCTTGTGCGGCGGCGATGGCCTGGCTGTAGTACTGCGCCGCAAGCTTGTTCTGGCGCAGGTGCTCGAGGCTGATTGCCAGGTTGTACAGGATGTCGGGATTGTCCGGCTCGGCGCTGTGAGCGCGGAAATAGGCCTGCTGGGCCTCGGTCCAGCGGCCGTGACGTGCATAGAGATTGCCCAGGGCAAAGTGCGGCGCGGCGAGTTCGGGTTGAACTGCCGACAAGGATTTGAGGCGGCTTTCGGCGGCTCCCGGATCGAGTTGTCCGCGGCTGTTGATCAGGGCCGCCATCGCCACCGTATCCTGCGGGTCGGCCTCGACGATTTGCCGGTACAGCCACTCGGCCTGCTCCGGGCGTCCCTGGCGCAGGGCGATTGCGGCCAGTCCGTGCAGGGCATCGGTGTTGCGCGGGTCGGACTTCTGCGCGCGTTCGTACTCAAGCTGCGCCAGGGCAAGGTCGCCCTGGTTGAACGCATCGAAGCCGCGCAGCAGGGCGGGATTGACGCCAAGCGGCGCCTTGGACACCCGCAGCAGGCCGTCCGCTTCGGACGGCGCAGGGCCGGCGATTACGCGTCGGACCGGAGCCGGAGCGTTGGCGCCCGCCGCGGGGGAATCTTCGGTCTTGTCTTTCGCTGGCGGCACCGCCGGTTGAGGCACTGCCACCGCTGCGCTGAGCGGGGCGACGGACGCTGCTGCAAGCGTTGGCGCCGGTGCTGCAGGCGGCGGCAGCGGCGCCCGGCTGGCGACGGCAAGGGGTTGCGGCTGCAATTGCCACCAGAAATATCCGCCGACGCCGCAGACCGACAGCACGGTAAGGGCACCGACGGCAATTGCAAAAGACTTCCGCGCCGGCGGCTTGTCGGCTTGTTTGGCGGCAAACAGGTTCTGCGCCGCGGCCTGACGCGGAGCGCTTTGCTCTGTCGCCGTCGGCCGCGCCTTGACTGCGGCAGAGTCGCGGCTCGCGGTGTCGGCGGCGCCAGGCTGTTCGGCCAGCGGATCGCGCAAGGGGGCTGCCGGCGACGGTGCCTTCAGGCGCGCCGTTGCAGCCTTCTTGGCGTCGGCGAGAAACTGCGCTTCGAGTTCTTCGAGATGGGGCGGCAGATCGGGAAGATTTTCCGCCGATGCTGCGCGTTCGGCAGCATCAGGCTCCGCCGCACTGTTGCCGGTCAGCGGCTCCAGTTCAAGTCCGGTCTGGATTTCCGCCCCGCTTGAATTGCCGCCGCCGGCTTGCCCCTGACGCTTGGCCAGTTCGGCCTTCTTCAAGGCGTCCATGAGCAGGCTCATCGGGGCTTTGCCCCCTGCAATTCGAGTTGGGTCTGTTCCGGACCGGGATTGTTTGCGAAGAAATCCCGGTTCGGCAACTGGTCGCGGAAGCTGCGATAGTCACCGCTGACACTCGGGTCGCGGATGATGGTGGGCTTGAGGAAGATGACCAGTTCGGTTTTCTTGGTGACGTCGTTGCGCGAGGTAAAGAAGTTGCCGATACCAGGCAGTTTCGACAGGCCGGGCACGGCGTCCGTGTTGTTGCTGAGTTCGTCGGACATAAGGCCGCCCATGACGGCGATTTCGCCGTTGGTGAGCCGCAGCATGGATTCCATTTCACGGGTCTGAATCTCGGGAATGAAACTGTCGATGGTGATCGACGGATTGGGGTCCTTCTTGGTCTTGCCATCACCGATGAGTTTCGAAATGCTCGGACGTACATTGAGCAGAATGATGCCGTTGTCGCTGATCTGCGGCGTGACGCTCATGACCAGGCCGACGGAGACCGAGTTGGGTGTGGTGGTCACCGTGGTGAGGGAGGGGCCGGTAGCCGATGTCGTGGTGTCGGCTTTGATGGTGAAGTAGACAATGTTGTCGACCACCTTGAGCATGGCAGTCTGATTGTTGAGCACGCTTATCTTGGGGCTGGACAGTACCTTGACGTTGCCGAAATTTTCCAGCAATTGCAGGGTCGCGGATATGCCCAGGCCGGGTGCGACGTAGTTCAGCAGGAATGCCGTGCCGGGAGTGCCCAGCGTTGGCCCGTTTGGATTCTGGATCATCGAGAAGCCTGCCGCGGGAGACCCGGGGCGCAAGGATCGCAGGCTCTGCCAGTTGATGCCCTGGGTATAGCTGTCGCTGAGACCCACTTCGGCGATGGTGGCTTCGATCATTACCTGGCGTCGGGCACTGGTCAGCACCAGATCCAGATATTCCTGAACTTTCTCATGCTGTCGCGACGTGGCGCGAACGACGACGACGCCGCCTTCCGGGTTCACGATGATTGAAGCTGCTTCGCGGAAGGTGGTGCGCTTGACCACCGTTGTGCCCTGTTGCTGCAGGCTGGCCGGATTGGGGCTGCCGGCGAGGCTGGTCGTCGCGCTGCCCGAGCGGCTTGAAGAAGGCGACGGCCCGTTCTGTGCGCCGGTGCCGGTGGTGGCTTGCTGATCCGAGCGCTCGATCACGGTTTCGCTTGATCCTTCCGGCAGGATCTTGTCGCTCTCGCGCAGAATGTCCTTCAGGTTCTTTTCCAGCGACTGCCAGAAATTGTTCTTGGCCGAGCTGGTAACGGTAGTGTTCGAGTTGTTGCCACCGCCACTCGCCGCGGTTGCACCCGCGGCGCTGGCGCTGGTCGATGCAATCTGGGTATTTATCGAGACCGTGCCGCTGACGTCACGCGACATGTTCACGTAATCTACCTTGTAGTTGCGCAGGAAGGGCGAGTCCGGCATGACCACCAGATTGGGGCCGTCGAGTTCCCAGCGCATGTCGACTTGCTTGGCCAGTCGCGTCAGGATTTGCTGCAACGTCTGGTCAATGGCATTGATGGTGACAAGGCCGTTGATGCCGGGGTGGACGTCAATGTTCAGTTTGGCGTCGCGTGCCAGGGCGAAGAGCAGTTCCTGGACCGGAATGTTGCGCACCGAGACCGAGTAAGACTCGGCCTTCGCCGCCGCCTTGGGCCGCGCCAGCGTAACTGTTGCAGCCACCGGTTGCGGGATGTCGCGGGCAGGGACTGCGGCCTGGGCTTCCGCCCGCAGGTGGCCGGCCGAGGGGGGTTGCGGCTGCAGGCTGCTGCATGCGGTCAGCATGAGAGCGGCAACCAGCGCAGCAGGGAGCGGCGGAATCACAAGTGGGCGCAAACGAATCCCCGATCAAGTATTTAAGCTATAGCATTTAGCATAACACATCATATTCTCCATCCAACTTGATGATTTGATTGACTGAGACACCTCAATTTCGCTGCTTGTCCGATGTCGTCAGCGCAGCCGCACGACCTGGCGCGGGTAGGGTTTGTTCTTCTGCAAGGCCGGCGGCAGGCCGCGTATGGCCTGCGCTGCCGCTTTCCTGGTCGAATAGTTGCCGTATATGACTCCGTAGCGCGGACTTCCGCTGAGCTCGGAGAAATAGACGTGGACGCTGTTCATTTCAGCCTTGCTCGATGCCAGCCGACGCAGCAGGGCTTCGACTTCACCGTGCCGGCCGGCATCGGTTGCCAGCATCTGGATGAACCAGCGGTCGCCCGCGGCTCCTGCCAGCCAGGCGCGTCCAGCCTCGAGCCTTTCTTGGGTAAGCGGTCCGAGCTTCAATGGTTCCGGCGGCGGCGCGGGGTTGGCGGGCTCCATCCGGGTTGCCGGTGCGACTGGCGCGACAGGTGCGCCGGCGGTGTCAGCGGGCGCAGCCGGAACAGCGACCGGCGCCGGTAGAGGGGTGCCAGCCATGGTGTCGTCCTTGGCTTTGGGCATTGAAGATGCCGTGCTATCTGCGTTGGCGGCTGCCGCGGGCGGTGCGGCCACGGCAGGCGGTGCAGCCACGGCAGGCGCTGCAGCCACGGCAGGTGCTGCCGTGCCGCTGTCACTGCGTGATGCCGCCAGGAACCAGGCGATGCCTGCCACGGCGCCGATGCCGAGCAGCGCGGCAAGCCATCGCGACCGGCTTTGTCGTGAGGCCTGGCCGCCATAGGTTGCTGCGCTGAACTCGCAGTCGCCGATGGCCGCCTGCACCTCCCTGGAACCTATCTGGTGGCTGCCGGAAGAGAAGGCCGCGAGCAGGGCCTTGTCGGCGAGTATGTTGATGCGGCGCGTAAGACCGAGCGAGCTCTGCGCGATCATTTTCAATGCGGCGGGAGCAAACACGCTGGGGCCGCGATAGCCGGCGGCGCGCATGCGGAAATCGAGATAGTGGCCGATATCGTCGCGTAGCAGCGGTGCCAGGCCGAAGTTGTGGGTGATGCGTTCCTTCAGCTGCCTCATGTCGGGGCGGGCGAGTACGTCGTTCAGCTCCGGCTGGCCGAAAAGTACCAGCTGCAGCAGCTTGTTGCGATTGGCCTCAAGGTTCGACAGAAGGCGGATTTCCTCGAGTGTTTCCACCGGCATGGCGTGGGCTTCGTCGATCAGCACGACCACCTGCCGACCCTCGCCGAAGGACTTGATCAGGTGCGCCTGCAAGGCGCGCATGACCACCGAGGAGCGGGCGGTTTCAGGCACGTCGAGGCTCAACTCGTCGGCGATGGCGTAGAGGATATCGTCGCGCGACAGCGACGGGTTCGCCAGATAGATGATGGTGACGTTGTCGGGCAGGCGCTCCATCAGCACGCGGCAGAGCATGGTCTTGCCGCTGCCGACTTCGCCGCTGACCTTGACGATGCCTTCGTCATGGGTGACGGCGTAGATCAGAGCGTCAAGTGTCGCGCCGCGATTGGCCCCGTCGAAGAAGAAATCGGTGTGGGGCGTGATGCGGAAGGGTGGTTCGTTGAGTCCGAAGTGTTCCAGATACATGGTGTCGGGCCGCAATCCGGTCGCTTATTGTGGGGAACTGCGCTTTTCTCGGGCCAGCGTGTCGATGCGATTGTAAAGCGTGGTGCGATTGACGCCCAGCAGCCGGGCGGCCTGGCTCATGTTGCCGTGGGCGAGTTGCTGCGCGGCTTCTATGTAGGCTTCTTCCCAGCGACGCAGCGTGGTGTCGAGGTCGAAGTCACGCCGGCTCTGAATGTCGTTTGCGGCAATCCCCATCAGTTCAGCCCGGTCCGCCAGTGCCGGCGCCGACGGCATGCCGGCTGCACGCGATTCGTCGCCGAGATCCAGTTCGCCTTCGAGATCATCGATGCCGACCTCTTTTCCTGCGAGTTTGGTCGTCAGCCGGATAGCGATGTTGCGTAATTCGCGGACATTGCCGGGAAAGCGGTAGGCCAGCAGACGTTCAGTCGCCTTTTCGGTGAGCCGGAACGGCGGCAAATCAGCCTGCGCGGCGTAGATGGCACGGAAATGCTCCAGCAGGCGGATGCGGTCGTCGCCGAGTTCGCGCAGCGGCGGTATGGCGATGGTAAACACTGAAAGCCGGTGGTAGAGGTCGGCGCGGAAGCGTCCTTCGCGCACTTCCTTTTTCAGGTCACGGTTGGTTGCCGTGACGATGCGGGCGGATGAGTGTCGTGCCAGGGTCTCGCCGACGCGCTGGAATTCGCCATTTTCAAGCACGCGCAGAAGCTTTGGCTGCAGGTCAAGGGGAAGCTCGCCGATTTCGTCGAGAAACAGCGTGCCGTCGGAGGCGTCCTCGAAATAGCCGGCGCGCGGGCCGCTGGCGCCGGTGAAAGCGCCCTTGCTGTGGCCGAACAGCGTGGCCTCCACCAGGTTGGGCGAGATCGCTGCGCAGTTGAGCGCCAGATACGGCTTCCCGGCGCGCTCGGACAGCCGGTGCAAGGCTGCGGCGGCAAGTTCCTTGCCGCTGCCCGACTCGCCCTCGATCAATACCGGGAAGGGCGAACGCGCGAACTGCCTGAGCTGCGCGCGCAACTTTTGCATCGGAGCGCTCTGGCCGATCAGGCCGTCATCAATTTCTGTCGATGTGTCGCTAAAAGACAACACTCGACCAATGAGCTTGCGCAGATGTTCCGGATCAGCCGGCTTGGCGACGAATTCCGTGGCGCCGAGGGCGCGGGCGTGGCGCGCATTGAGTTCGTCGCTTTGGCCGGAAAGCACCACGATGCGGGTTCCCGGCGCGTGGGCGAGAATATCCGCGATCAAGGCGAAGCCTTCGTCGGGGCGATGCGGTGTCGGCGGCAGACCAAGGTCGATCAGTGCCAGTGCCGGGACATTTCTCCTGTCGCGCAGCAGTCCGACGGCTTCGGCGCGTGTCGAGGCGGTGGTGACCGCATAGTCCCGGCCGAGGTAATAGCCCAACGCATCGGCGATCAGCGGGTCATCGTCGACAATCAGCAACTCGGTTTTGCTGTCGGGTGCGGTCAAGGATGGAGTGAAGGTAAGTTGATCGCAACATCATAGCGGAAAGCAAGCCCGGCCAATTTCAGTTGTGGCCGGCGTTTACCCCGCTCTTCCATGGCTGTGGCCGACGGGCGGAGCGGCCGGCGGGCAATTCGACTCTGCTAGAATCGCGGCCTGTAAACTTGACCGGGCTTCCCGGTGTGCATATGGCTCAGGACTCTCTTGTCGAAATTCGCGATCTGAACTTCTCGTACGACAACAGGCCGATACTCAGCGGAATCAACATGACGATTCCGCGCGGCAAGGTTGTTGCGGTGATGGGGAGTTCGGGCTGCGGCAAGACCACCACCCTGCGCCTTATCGGCGGCCAGCTGAAGCCGACCTCGGGCGAAGTGAGGGTCGGCGGGCAGGTCGTGCACGAGCTCGATGCCGATGGTTTGTACAACCTGCGCCGGCGCATGGGGATGCTGTTCCAGTTCGGTGCCTTGTTCACCGACATGTCGGTATACGACAACATCGCCTTCCAGATGCGCGAGCATACCGATCTGCCGGAAGTCATGATTCGCGACCTGGTATTGATGAAGCTGCATGCGGTGGGTCTGCGCGGCGCTCAAGGCCTGATGCCGGCGGAACTCTCCGGCGGCATGGCCCGGCGGGTCGCTCTGGCACGCGCCATAGCGCTTGACCCGATGCTGATCATGTACGACGAGCCGTTCGCCGGCCTGGATCCGATTTCGCTGTCGATTGTCGGCGAACTGATTCGCAAGCTGAACGATGCCCTGGGCGCCAGTTCCATCGTGGTGACGCACGACGTGCAGGAATCCTTGAAGATTGTCGATTACGTGTACTTTGTCTCCGAAGGAAAAATTGTCGCTGAAGGCACGGCCGAAGAGATGAAAAACTCCACGGTTCCCTACGTGCATCAGTTTGTCTGGGGCGAGGCCGACGGTCCGGTGCCATTCCAGTATCCGGCCCGTCCGTATGGCGAAGAATTGATGGCAAGTGCGGTGCGCCGTGGATAACGGCCTGGTGCGCGCGCTGCGCGGCCTCGGGCAGCGGGCCAACGCGCGTATCTGGCGTCTCGGCTTTGCCAGCCGCTTCCTGTTGGCCGTTGTGCTGCATTCGGGCACGTCGCTGCGGCGCCTGGATCTGACGATCCGGGAAATCTACTTTGCCGGCGTCCTGAGCCTGATCATCATTCTGGTTTCAGGGCTGTTTGTCGGCATGGTGCTCGGCCTGCAGGGTTATGACACGCTTGCCCGCTATGGTTCCACCGAGGCGCTCGGGGTGCTCGTCTCCTTGTCGCTGGTGCGCGAACTCGGGCCGGTGGTCGCTGCCCTCCTGTTCGCCAGCCGCGCCGGTTCGGCGATTACGGCCGAAATCGGCATGATGAAGGCGACCGAACAGCTTTCCGCCATGGAAATGATGGCGGTCGACCCGATTGCGCGTGTTGTTGCCCCGCGGTTCTGGGGCGGCGTGATTTCAATGCCCCTTCTTGCTGCATTGTTTTCGGCGATGGGCATCTTCGGCGGCTATCTGGTCGGCGTGCAGCTGATCGGCGTCGACGAGGGTTCCTTCTGGTCGCAGATGCAGGCATCTGTCGACTTTCGCCAGGACATTCTCAACGGCGTCATAAAGAGTTTTGTTTTCGGCATAATTGTCAGCTGGGTCGCCGTGTTCGAGGGTTATGATGCGGAGCCTACTGCCGAAGGAGTTTCCGGGGCGACCACGCGTACCGTTGTTACATCGTCACTGGCCATCCTGGCGGCTGACTTTGTTCTGACTGCCTTCATGTTTACAGGGACATGACATGAGCCGCACTACACTCGACCTCTGGGTCGGATTCTTCGTCGCCGTCGGACTGGGGGCGCTGTTGTTTCTTGCCCTCAAGGTGGGCAATCTGGCCTCATCAAGCAGCGGCGAAACTTATGCAATCAAGGCCAAGTTTGATAATATTGGAGGCTTAAAGGTTCGTGGCGCCGTAAAGAGTGCCGGCGTTGTGGTGGGGCGTGTGACGGAGATCAGCTTTGACCCCGAGGCTTATCTGGCCGCGGTGACCATCCAGGTGGATGCCCGCTACAAGTTTCCGCGCGATACCTTTGCCACGATCAACACCTCGGGCCTGTTGGGCGAGCAGTACATAGGATTTGAAGTGGGCGGCGATACGGCGATGCTGAAAGCGGGTGACACGATCAAGAAGACGCAGTCTGCGGTGGTTCTGGAGAAGTTGATCAGCCAGTTCATGTTTAACAAGGCCGCGGAAGATGGCGGCAAGAAATAGTTAACCGGTGCCTGACACAGAATGAAGACAACGCTGCCTGCCCGCATCAAATCGGTTGCCTTGGCCCTCGCCGCGGGCACCCTTTTGGCTGGATGCGCAACTTCGGGAAATCCGAAGGATCCGGTCGAGGGCTTCAATCGGGCCATGTTCGCCTTCAACGAAGGACTTGATTCGGTACTCGTCAAGCCGGTTGCCAAGGGCTACGAGGCTGCGCTGCCGTCATCCGTCAGGAACGGTGTCACCAATTTCTTCAGCAATATCGACGATCTTTTCATCGGCGTGAACAACCTGCTGCAGGGCAAGGTGCCGGAGGCCTTCGGTGACCTGGGCCGGGTTCTGATCAATACCACCGTCGGTCTGCTCGGTATCATGGATTTTGCATCCGATGCCGGTCTGGAGAAGCACAATGAGGACGTGGGCCAGACTCTCGGCCGCTGGGGCGTCGGTAACGGCGCCTACGTGGTGGTTCCGGTATTCGGGCCGCGCACCGTGCGTGACACGGTGGGTCTGGCGCTCGATATCGGGGTGGATCCGGTCTGGAGCCACATGCCGAAAGGGGCCCGCGATACCGCGATCGGTGTGCGTTTCGTCAATGACCGGGCCAATCTGCTGCCGGCTGACAAGGTCATCGATGAAGCGGCGCTGGACAAGTATTCCTACATGCGTGACGCTTATCTGCAACGCCGCCGCAACCTGATATACGACGGCAATGCGCCGCGCGAAATCGAGGCCGAGGCGGGGCAGGTGGAGCGGCCCCTGACAGCGCAAGCGGAAGCGACCGGGCCCCGGGCTGAATCGGTGCCGGTTGCGCCTGTGCTGGTGGCGCATACGGAATCGGCCGATACGAAATAGCGCTCCCTTTGCGGGGCTCTTGCTTTCAGTTGCAGCAATCTCGGGAAATCCCAATGAAATACCTGTTTGCATTCTTCAGCGGCCTGCTTATTGCCGTCACGGCGATGGCCCAGGACGCCGCCCCCGATATCCTGATCAAGACGGTCACCAACGAGGTGCTCGATATTGTCCGCAAGGACAAGGACATACAGTCGGGCAATACCAAAAAGGCCATCGATCTGGTCGAGGCCAGGGTGTTGCAGCACTTCAACTTCACGCGCATGACCCAGTTGGCGCTGGCCCGTGACTGGCGACAGGCCAGTCCGGCGCAGCAGAAGGCGCTCACCGATGAGTTTCATGTCCTGTTGGTGCGGACCTATTCCAAGGCCCTGACCGAGTACAAGAACCAGACCATCGAATTCAAGCCGTTTGCGCTCAAAGCCGGAGAGACCGATGTCCGGGTCCGCACCGAAATCAAGCAGTCGGGTGCAGGCAAGAACATCGAACTGGATTACTACCTTGAAAAGTCCGGTGCCGCCTGGAAGGTCTACGACATCGAAGTCGGCGGCATCAGCCTCGTCACCAATTACCGCGATTCCTTTGCCTCCGAGGTGCGCAACAACGGCTTCGACGGCCTGATCAAGTCCCTGCAAGCCAAGAACAAGTCTGGCGAGGCCGCGTCGGCAAAGAAATGATCCAAGTCTGCGGTGATTGCGTCGAGGTGTCGGGCCCGATGACCATGCCGGCTGCGGCCGGACTGCTCGCCGAAGGGGAGGCCGCCATCGCGTCCGCTGACCCGGTCTTCGATCTTGCCGCCGTGACCGAAATGGATTCGTCCTGTCTGGCTGTGGTTTTCGGCTGGATGCGGGCGGCAAAGGCAGCAGGGAAAACCTTGCGTCTGGTGAATCCTCCGCAGAATCTGCTGAGTCTTGCGGCCGTATACGACGTCGCCGACCTTCTCCCGCAGTACAAGCTCTGAAGCAGCCTCCGGCTTGCTTCTTCACCATGTCGGCTGCGATTTGCATTCAGCAGGTATCCAAATCCTTTGGCAGCACCCGGGCGCTGGACGGCATCGATCTCGAGGTGCAGCAGGGGGAGTTCTTCGGTTTATTGGGTCCCAATGGTGCCGGCAAGACGACCCTGATTTCGGCATTGGCGGGACTCGTCCGTCCCGACGCCGGCAGCCTGCGCGTGATGGGCCACGATGTTCAGGCCGACTATCGCGCGGCGCGGCGCGTTCTGGGGGTTGTGCCGCAGGAACTGGTTTTTGATCCTTTTTTCACCGTCCGCGAATCGCTGAAGATTCAGTCCGGGTACTTCGGCATAGGCGACAACGACAAGTGGATCGACGAGATTCTGGAAAATCTTGGCCTGACGTCCAAGGCCAATGCCAACATGCGCATGCTCTCCGGCGGCATGAAACGACGGGTGCTGGTTGCGCAGGCTCTGGTGCATCGTCCTCCCGTGATTGTGCTCGACGAGCCGACGGCCGGCGTCGATGTCGAGTTGCGGCAGACCCTGTGGCATTTCATCCGGCGCCTGAACGAAGCGGGACACACCATCGTTCTGACCACGCATTATCTCGAAGAGGCCGAGAACCTGTGCACACGCATCGCCATGCTGAAGGCGGGCCGTCTGGTCGCGCTGGACACTACGGCAAATCTCCTGCGGCGCTTTTCCGTGCATAGCCTGCGATTGCGCACCCGGGGCGCAATGCCGGCGGAACTCACGCGGGGCGGCGCAGAAAACGGCGGCTGGTGGTCGCTGCCCTTCGACGGGTTTGACGAAGTCGAGCCGCTGCTGGCAAAGATACGCGCTGCCGGCTGCAGCATAGATGATCTTGAAATCGGCAAGCCCGATCTGGAAGAGGTATTCGTCCGCGTCATGCAGGGGCCGCAAGCGGAGCCGGTGAACTGAGATGCGCTACGGCGGTTTTTCCACCCTGCTCTACAAGGAAGTGCTGCGCTTCTGGAAAGTCGCGTCACAGACCGTTGCCGCACCTGTACTCACGGCGCTGCTCTATCTGCTGATCTTTTCCCATGTCCTGGAAGGGCATGTGCAGGTGCATGGCGTACCCTACGCCGCATTCCTGATACCGGGGCTGGTGATGATGTCCGTGCTGCAGAACGCCTTTGCCAATACCTCGTCGTCGCTGATTCAGTCGAAGGTGACGGGGAACATCGTGTTCGTCCTGCTGCCGCCGATTTCCTACCTGGAGTTCTTCGCCGCCTACGTGCTGGCGGCGGTGGTGCGCGGCCTGGTGGTGGGGACAGGGGTGCTGCTGGCCACATTCTGGTTCGCACCTTTGACCTTTGCCGAACCCTGGTGGATTCTCATTTTCGCCCTGATGGGCGGAGCCATTCTCGGCAGCCTGGGCGTGATTGCCGGCATATGGGCGGACAAGTTCGATCAGCTCGCCGCCTTCCAGAATTTTCTGATCATGCCGCTGACATTTCTCTCCGGTGTGTTCTACTCCATCAATTCACTGCCGCCCTTCTGGCAGCAGGTGTCGCACTGGAATCCGGTTTTCTACATGATCGACGGCTTCCGCCACGGCTTCTTCGGCGTTTCCGACGCGTCGCCGTGGCTGAGTCTGGCGGTTGCCGGCGCCTGTCTGGCGTTGCTGGCGATGATTACCCTGAATTTGCTGAAGCGCGGCTACAAGCTGCGCGCCTGAGGAGTTACACATGCTTGATCCCAAACAAATCGAGACCTGGATCGCTGCCGGCCTCTCTTGCGAACGTCTGTCGGTTGAAGGTGACGGCCAGCATTTCGAAGCCGTCATCGTCAGCAGCGAGTTTGCCGGCTTGAATCGCGTCAAGCGCCAGCAGCGCGTCAATGCCATTCTCAAGGCCCGCTTCGATTCGGGGGAATTGCACGCCTTGTCGATGAAGACGCTGACACCGGAAGAATGGAGTGCCAATGGATAAGCTGCTGATCGCGGGAGGCGTTCCGCTCGCGGGAGAGGTGGCCATATCCGGTGCGAAGAACGCCGCTCTGCCGCTACTGTGCGCGGCGCTGCTGACGCGGGAGCCGGTGACATTCACCAACGTGCCGCAACTGAACGACATCGGCACCATGCTCAAGCTGCTGGTGCAGATGGGGGTCAAGGTTTCGCGCCAGACCGGCAGGGACGGCGTCGGCGAGACCGTGACGCTTGACGCTTCCGGCCTCAACAATGCCGTCGCGCCGTACGAAATGGTAAAGACCATGCGCGCCTCGATTCTGGTGCTGGGGCCGCTGGTGGCGCGCGCCGGCGAGGCCAGGGTGTCTCTGCCGGGCGGGTGTGCCATCGGCGCGCGGCCGGTAGACCAGCACATCAAGGGCCTGACCGCGATGGGCGCCGAGATCACGGTGGAACAGGGCTACGTCCACGCCCGTGCCGTGCGGCTGAAGGGTGCCCGGCTATTTACCGACATGGTCACCGTCACCGGCACCGAGAACCTGATGATGGCCGCCTGCCTGGCGCAGGGCGAGACCGTGATCGAGAACGCCGCGCGCGAGCCGGAAGTGGTCGATCTTGCCAATTGCCTGGCGGCCATGGGCGCGCGCATTTCGGGTGCCGGCGGCGACGTGATCCGCATCCAGGGCGTCGAAAGTCTGCACGGAACCACCCACCGCATCATGCCCGACCGCATCGAGACCGGCACCTATCTGTGTGCCGCCGCCGCTACCGGCGGCGAGGTGCGGCTGACCGGCGTCTCGGCGACCTGCCTCGATGCCGTCATCGACAAGTTGATGGATGCCGGCTGTGAAGTGGTTGCCGAACGCGATGCGATCCGCCTCAAGGCACCGCGGCGCCTCACCGCGGTGAGTGTCCGCACCGCGCCCTATCCGGCTTTCCCCACCGACATGCAGGCCCAGTTCATGGCCATCAATGCCGTGGCCACGGGTACCGCGGTGATGCGCGAAACGATTTTCGAAAACCGCTTCATGCATGCGGTGGAACTGATCCGGCTTGGCGCCGACATCAAGATCGACGGCAACACGGCTTTCGTCACCGGCCGGCCGACGCTCGATGGCGCCACGGTGATGGCCACCGACCTACGCGCCTCGGCCAGCCTGGTCATCGCCGGCCTGGTGGCGCAGGGCGAAACCCTGATCGAGCGCATCTACCATCTCGATCGCGGCTACGAGGGCCTGGAGCAGAAGCTGGCTGCTTTGGGCGCCAACATCCGGCGGGTAAAATAGGCCCATGAACGGAATCACCATCGCCCTCTCGAAGGGCCGCATTTTCGAGGAAACCTTGCCTCTGCTGGCGGCGGCGGGCATCGTGCCGGCCGAAGATCCGGAAAAGTCGCGCAAGCTGATCATCGGCACCAGTCGCGAAGACGTGCGCGTGGTCATCGTCCGTGCTTCGGATGTGCCGACCTATGTCCAGTACGGCGCCGCTGATCTCGGCATCGCCGGCAAGGACGTCCTGATCGAGCATGGCGGAGCCGGCCTGTACCAGCCGCTGGATCTGAACATCGCCCGATGCCGCATGTGCGTCGCCGCGCCGGCCGGCTTCGATTACGCGGCGGCGGTGCGGCGCGGCGCGCGCCTGCGGATTGCCACCAAGTACATCGCCGTGGCGCGCGAGCACTTCGCCGCCAAGGGCGTGCATGTCGATCTGATCAAGCTCTACGGCTCGATGGAACTGGCGCCGCTGGCCGGCCTGGCCGAGGCCATTGTCGATCTGGTGTCCAGCGGCAGTACGCTGAAAGCCAACAAGCTGGTGGAGGTCGAGGAGATCATGAGCATTTCCTCGCGGCTGATCGTAAATCAGGCGGCGCTGAAGATGAAACGCGAACTGCTGCAACCCGTCATCGCCGCGATTGAAGGTGCGATCAAATGAGGGCCTTCCCCCCAGCCCCCTTCCCAGAGAAAGGGGTGACCACGGTTCGCAAGCCTTGCTTGCTCCGGAAAGACAACGCGGCGCCCCCTTGGGGCGGCCCGGCGGGGGCGCGATGATCCGTCGCCTTTCAAGCGGGGACGCCGGTTTTGCAGCGACGCTGGATCAGTTGCTGCACTTCGATCACACCACCGATGATGCCATCGAGCAAACCGTCGCCGACATCCTCAAGCGCGTGCGCGCCGAGGGCGATGCGGCGGTGCTCGACTACACGCGGCGCTTCGATCAGCTTGATGCCGGCAGCGTGGCGGATCTCGAATTGCCCCAGGTCGAGTTGCGTCAGGCGCTGGACGGTCTGCCGGCCGCCCAGCGTGCCGCGCTCGAAGCTGCGGCGCAGCGGGTGACGGCCTATCACGAGCGGCAGAAGCTGGCGTCGTGGAGCTTTACCGAGGCCGACGGCACGCGGCTGGGGCAGAAGATCACGGCGCTGGACCGCGTCGGACTGTATGTTCCCGGCGGCAAGGCGGCCTACCCCAGTTCGGTGCTGATGAATGCCCTGCCGGCGAAGGTGGCGGGCGTCGGCGAACTGATCATGGTGGTACCCACCCCGCGCGGCGAGAAGAATGCACTGGTGCTGGCCGCGGCCCGCCTGGCCAGCGTCGACCGGGTGTTCACCATCGGCGGCGCGCAGGCGGTGGCGGCCCTTGCCTACGGTACGCAGACCATCCCGCAGGCAGACAAGATCGTCGGTCCCGGCAATGCCTACGTCGCTGCGGCCAAGCGTCGCGTCTTCGGCACCGTCGGTATCGACATGGTGGCGGGGCCGTCGGAGGTCCTGATCATCGCCGATGCCTCGGCCAATCCCGACTGGGTTGCCATCGACCTGTTCGCCCAGGCCGAACATGACGAACTGGCGCAGTCGATACTCCTCAGTCCGGATGCCGGTTTCATCGCGCGCGTCCTCGCCAGCATGGAGAAATTGCTGCCGACCATGCCGCGCCGCGAAGTGATTGCCGCTTCATTGAAGGGTCGCGGTGCTTTGATTCAGGTGAAAGATTTCGACGAGGCGTGCAAGCTCGCCAACCGGATTGCGCCCGAGCATCTTGAACTGTCGGTGGCCGAACCGGCATCCCTGTTGGACAAGATCCGCCACGCCGGCGCGATCTTCATCGGCCATTACGCCTCCGAATCGCTCGGCGACTACTGCGCCGGCCCCAACCACGTGCTGCCGACGTCCGGCAGCGCGCGCTTCTCCTCCCCGCTCGGTGTCTACGATTTCCAGAAGCGGTCGAGCCTGATCGAGGTATCGCAGGCCGGGGCGCAAAGTCTGGGCCCCATCGCCGCGACCCTGGCGCACGGCGAAGGGCTGACCGCACACGCCAACGCCGCGGAGTTCCGGCTGAAGTAGCCCTGCGGCGCGGCGCCCGCCCCCGCACCACCGGCACTTCACGGCAACAGAGGGTTTGCGCGCAACCGGGGGCGCAGACTCAGGCGGCGAGGACTTCCGTGAGCGCCCCGACCAGCGCCGCACACTGCTCACCGGTGCCGATGGTGATGCGCAGGAACTGCTCGATGCGCGGCACTTTGAAGTGGCGCACGATGATGCTGCGCTGTCTTAACTGCAGCGCCAGCTCCTGTGCATCGTGGTGCGGATGACGGACGAAGACGAAGTTGGCGGCCGAAGGCAGCACTTCGAAGCCGAGCGCCTTCAGCGCGGCCGCCAACTTTTCGCGCGAGGCGATGACCGCCCGGCAGGTCTGCTCGAAATGCCCGCGGTCCTCGAAGGCGGCTGCCGCGCCGGCAATCGCCAGGCGGTCCAGCGGATAGGAATTGAAGCTGTTCTTGATCCGCTCCAGCGCCTCGATCAGTTGGCTATGCCCGACCGCGAAGCCGACCCGCAGACCCGCCAGCGAGCGCGACTTGGACAGCGTCTGCACCACCAGCAGGTTGGGGTAGCGGGTCGTCAGCGGGATCGCGCTCTCGCCGCCGAAGTCCACGTAGGCCTCGTCGATCACCAGCACCGAATCCGGGTTTGCCTGCAGCAGGCGTTCGATTGCGGCCAGCGGCAGCAGGCGGCCGGTCGGCGCGTTGGGATTGGGGAAGATGATCCCGCCGTTCGGCCTGGCGTAGTCGTCGATATTGATCGAAAAGTCCCCGGCCAGCGGGATGGTGTCGAAGGCGATCTGGTAAAGCCCGCAATACACCGGATAAAAGCTGTAGCTGATGTCCGGAAACAGCACGGGTCGCGCCTGCTTCAGCAAGCCGAGAAAGACGTGGGCCAGGACTTCATCCGAGCCATTGCCGACAAAGATGTTTCGCGCGTCGACCGAGTGATACCGGGCGATGGCGGTCTTGAGTTGCCCGGCATCCGGATCGGGGTAAAGCTTGAGCGACTCCCCGGTTGCCTCGCGGATCGCATCGAGGGCGCGCGGCGAAGGCCCGTAAGGATTCTCGTTGGTGTTGAGTTTCACCAGATTGGCGAGCTTGGGTTGCTCGCCGGGCACGTAGGGCGTAAGCCCCTTGACGACATCGCTCCAGAAGCGGTTCATGGCTAGGCGGTTTGGCAGGTTGAGTGGCGGTGACGGGCGTGCGGCAGACTAGGCCGATGGTATCATGCACGCCTCGACCCTTCGCTCGACCACCACTGCCATGCGGCAAGCCGACATCTCGCGCAATACCCTCGAAACAAAGATCCGCGTCGCCCTCGATCTCGACGGCACGGGAATCTCCAGGCTCGGCACCGGCATCGGCTTCTTCGACCACATGCTGGATCAGGTTGCGCGCCACGGCATGATCGACCTGACGGTCGAGGCGGCGGGCGATCTGCACATCGACGCGCACCACACCATCGAGGATGTCGGCATCACCCTCGGCCAGGCGTTGGCCAAGGCGCTGGGCGACAAGAAGGGCTTGCGCCGTTACGGTCACGCCTATGTGCCGCTCGACGAGGCCCTGTCGCGCGTGGTGGTAGACCTGTCCGGCCGGCCCGGCCTGGTTTTCAACGTGCCCTTCACGCGAGCCACCATCGGCGAGTTTGATGTCGATCTGGTGCGCGAGTTTTTTCAGGGCCTGGTGAATCACGCCGGGATGACGGTGCACATCGATGCCTTGCGCGGCGACAACTCGCATCACCAGGCCGAGACGGTGTTCAAGGCCTTTGCCCGGGCGCTGCGCATGGCGGTGGAGGCCGACCCTCTGGCGGCCGGCGCCATTCCTTCGACCAAAGGCGCTCTCTGACCCTTTCTCCATGAGCACGGTCGCGGTTGTCGATTACGGCATGGGTAACCTGCGCTCGGTGGCCAAGGCCATCGAGCACGTTGCTCCCGGGTCCAGGGTTCTCGTCAGCTCCGATGCTGCCGTGATTGCCGGGGCGGACCGTGTCGTTGTTCCCGGTCAGGGTGCGATGCCGGACTGCATGCGTCAGTTGTCGGCGCGAGGCCTGCGCCAGGCGGTCATTGATGCCGCCGCTGCCAAGCCTTTTCTCGGCATTTGCGTGGGTTTGCAGATGCTCTTCGGCCATGCCGAGGAGGGCGACGTCATGGGGCTGGAGATTCTGCCGGGGCGCGTGCCGCGCTTTCCGCATGCCGCCATGGTGGCGCCCGACGGCACGCGTCTCAAGGTGCCGCACATGGGATGGAACCAGGTGCAGCAGGTGATGGCCCACCCGCTCTGGGAAGGGATCGAGGACGGCGCACGCTTCTATTTCGTGCACAGTTACTACGTCGAGCCGCTGGGCCCCGAGGTGATTGCCGGCTCAACCGGCTATGGCATCCCCTTTACCAGCGCCATTGCCCGCGCTAACATCTTCGCCGTTCAGTTCCACCCCGAGAAAAGCGCCCAGGCCGGGTTGCGACTGCTCGCCAATTTCATGCGCTGGAATCCCTGATCCGAGCGCCTCCAAGGCATTTCTTTATCTTCACACTCGACTATGCTGCTGATACCCGCGATTGATCTCAAGGATGGTCACTGCGTCCGCTTGAAACAAGGCGCAATGGACGATGCCACGGTATTTTCCGAAGACCCGGCGGCCATGGCCCGACACTGGATAGACAAGGGTGCGCGCCGGCTGCATCTGGTCGACCTGAATGGCGCCTTTGCCGGCAAGCCGAAGAATGAACCTGCGATCAAGGCGATTCTGGCGGAAGTCGGCAGCGAGATTCCGGTACAGCTCGGTGGCGGCATCCGCGATCTGGACACCATCGAGCGCTGCCTCGACGACGGCCTGACCTACGTCATCATCGGCACTGCTGCGGTGAAGAATCCCGGCTTTCTGCACGATGCCTGCGGTGCCTTTCCCGGCCACATCATCGTCGGACTCGACGCCAGGGAAGGCAAGGTCGCGGTCGATGGCTGGTCCAAGATGACCGGCCATGATGTCGTCGATCTGGCGAAGAAATTCGAGGACTATGGCGTCGAAGCGGTGATCTACACCGACATCGGACGCGACGGCATGCTCTCCGGCGTCAATGTCGAAGCTACCGTGAAGCTGGCCCAGGCCCTGCGCATCGACGTCATTGCCAGCGGCGGCATCGCCAGCATGAAGGACGTCAAGGCACTCTGCGCCGTGCAGGGCGAGGGCATCTCGGCCGCCATTACCGGCCGCGCCATCTATGAAGGTACGCTTGATTTCAGGAAGGCCCAGGCAGAGGCGGACAGGCTCTCCGCGCGCTGATGCTTGCCAAGCGCATCATCCCCTGTCTCGACGTCAACGCCGGCCGCGTGGTCAAGGGCGTCAATTTCGTCGAACTGCGCGACGCCGGCGATCCGGTGGAGATCGCGCGTCGCTACGACGAGCAGGGCGCCGACGAGATCACCTTTCTCGACATCACCGCCAGTTCCGATGACCGGGACATCATCCTGCACATCATCGAGGCAGTGGCCGCGCAAGTGTTCATTCCGCTGACGGTGGGCGGCGGCGTGCGCCAGGTCGAGGACGTGCGCCGGCTGCTGAATGCCGGCGCCGACAAGGTCAGCATGAATACCGCAGCGGTGAACAACCCGCAGCTGGTTGCCGATGCCTCGGCCAGGGTCGGCAGCCAATGCATTGTCGTTGCCGTCGACGCCAAACAGACGGCACCCGGCCGCTGGGAGGTATTTACCCACGGCGGGCGCAAGAACTCCGGGCTGGACGCCATCGAGTGGGCGCGCAAGGTGGAAACCCTCGGTGCCGGCGAGATTCTGCTTACCAGCATGGACAGGGACGGCACCAAGGCCGGTTTCGATCTCGCGCTGACCCGCGCCGTCGCCGACGCCGTAGGCATCCCGGTGATTGCCAGCGGCGGTGTCGGCACGCTGCAGCATCTGGCCGACGGGGTCACTGCCGGCCGTGCTGACGCCGTATTGGCGGCGAGCATTTTCCACTACGGCGAATACACCGTGCGCCAGGCCAAGGAATACATGCGTGGTCGCGGCATCGAGGTAAGACTGTGAGCTTGCTCTCATGCAACCGAAGGAGATACACACGTGATTGAACTGGACGTTATCCGCCGCGTGCAGGCGACGCTGGAGGAACGCAAGGGCGCCGCGCCTGATTCATCGTATGTGGCCAGCCTGTATGCCAAGGGCACCGACGCGATTTGCAAGAAAGTGGCAGAGGAAGCCGCCGAAACCATCATGGCGGCCAAGGATGGGGATCGCCTGCATCTGGTGCGCGAAGTGACCGATCTCTGGTTCCACAGCATGATCCTGCTGACTCAGTTCGGCATCGGCGTGGATGACGTGATGGTGGAATTCCGTCGCCGGGAAGGCATTTCGGGCATCGACGAGAAGAACAGCAGGGGCAGCGAAGAATGAGCGACTGCATTTTCTGCAAGATTGCGCGCGGAGAAATTCCGTCCAAAAAAATCTACGAAGACGAGGAAATCTTTGCTTTCCACGACATCAATCCGATTGCCCCTGTGCATTTCATGATCGTGCCCAAACTGCACATTGCTTCGCTGGCGGAGGCCGACATGGGCCACCAGATGCTGCTCGGCCGCATTCTGGCCAAGGCCGGCGATCTGGCAAGAAGCCAGGGTCTGAATGAAGGCTTCCGCACCATCATCAACACCGGGCGGATCGGTCATCAGGAGGTGTATCATCTCCACGTTCATATTCTGGGCGGCCCCGAGCCCCTGGGATCCATGCTTAAGCGCAAGGCGCCCTGAAATTCACTGAGCGCGAGGAGGAAATACAATGGGTTCTTTCAGCATCTGGCACTGGCTGATCGTGCTGGTGATTGTCATGCTGGTGTTCGGCACCAAGAAGCTGCGCAACATGGGGTCCGACCTCGGTGGCGCGGTCAAGGGCTTCAAGGACGGCATGAAGGAGGCGTCAGCCGACAAACCCGCCGAACCGCAGCAGGTTACCGGCCAGACCATAGATGTCGAGGCGCGCCGGGAGCAGACAAAATCCTGAATGCCGGCGGATGAACCGGCCCGCCGGCTGCTGCCGCAGCGGCCCGTCTGTCCGCCTCTCACCTTCCTTCTGATCTTTACGAACCCATGTTCGACGTCGGCCTTTCCGAGTTGATGGTCATCGCCGTGGTGGCGCTGGTCGTCATCGGCCCCGAGCGCCTGCCCAAGGTGGCGCGCACGGCGGGTCTGCTACTGGGCCGGCTGCAGCGCTATGTGGGCGATGTCAAGGCCGACATCAATCGTGAAATTCAGCTCGACGAACTGAAGAAACTGCAGCAGCAGGTGACCGATCAGGTGACCGGTCTGGAGGCTTCCGTGGCTCACGAAATGCGCGAGGTCGAAAGCGCGGTAAATACCGCCGTCGAACCGTTGGCTGCAGTTGCAACCGAGGCATCTGCGCCGCTTGCCGAGGCGATCCCGGCTCTCGATGAGAAGACAACGCAAGCGGTTGCGGCGGAAGCAGTCGCCGCCGAACCCCTGAAGTCCTGATGGCCGGCGAACAGGAAACATTCCTCTCCCACCTGGTCGAACTGCGCGATCGCCTGATCCGGGTCCTCATCGCGGTCGGCATCGCTTTCGTGCCGCTGGCCTTCTATGCCCGCGAGCTCTACTCGCTGCTCGCCGCCCCCTTGCTGGCGACCTTGCCCGCCGGCGGCCAGATGATCGCGACGGATGTTGTCGGCGTCTTTCTGGTGCCGATGAAGGTGGCGCTGACGGTGGCTTTCCTCACCGTCCTGCCCTACGTGCTTTACCAGATCTGGGCCTTCGTCGCGCCCGGCCTCTATGCCCACGAGAAGAAACTCGCGATTCCGCTGCTGGTGGCCTCGGTGATATTGTTTTTCGTCGGCATGGCGTTTGCCTACTTCGCTTTCTTCCCCATGGTATTCGGCTTCATGTCCAAGTTCGCGCCACAGGGTGTGGCGTGGATGACCGATATCGAAAAGTATTTCTCCTTCGTCCTCACCATGTTCCTTGCCTTCGGCGTCACCTTCGAGGTGCCGGTGATCGTCATCGTGCTGGTCAAGATCGGGGTCGTCGACGTCGCCAAGCTGCGCGAGTGGCGTTCCTATGTGATAGTCGGATCCTTTGTGGTCGGCGCGGTATTCACTCCTCCCGATGTGATTTCGCAGTTCATGATGGCGGTGCCGCTGTGGCTGCTCTATGAACTTGGCATTGTCCTGGCGAGTGTCATCGTGCGCCCGACTCCTGCCCGGGCCGGCGAGTCGGACTACCGGCCGCCGTCCGACGCGGAAATGAATCAGGAGCTTGATCGGGCCGAGCAGCAGTCGCGCGACGGGAAGATGTGAACTGCTGCCAGGCAACTTCCGCCGCGGCTCAGCGGTGGACGCCGCACCAAGCCGTGCAATGTTTTTGAAGCGGATCGGCTGTCAGCCGCCCTTGCGGCGCGACAGAGGGTGACGCGGCACATCCGGGTGGCGGCGGGCGGGCGGGGTGCCGGCGGGCTTGGTTTGAGCGACGGGCGTTGCGCGCCGTGCCGCCGCAGGCGACACTTGGGGGCGCTTGGCAACGGCGGCCCGGCGCACGGGTTGGTGCGGCGACTGCGAAGCCGCCGTGCCAGCCGGTTGCCAGGCGGGGATCAGGTGCCGCTTGCCCGGCCCGATCAGATCTGAGCGACCCATGGCTTTCAAGGCTTCGCGCAGCAGCGGCCAGTTTTCGGGATCGTGATAGCGCAGAAAAGCCTTGTGCAGTTTCCTTTGCCTGCCGCCGCGCACCACGGCCACGGCTTCGGACCCGGAGGTGACTTTCCGCAGCGGATTCTTTTCCGTGTGCCACATCGCGGTGGCCAGTGCCAGCGGCGTCGGCAGGAAGGTCTGCACCTGATCTAGGCGGAAGCCGTTCTTCTTCAGCCACAGCGCGAGTTCCAGCATGTCTTCGTCGGTGGTGCCGGGGTGGGCGGCGATGAAGTAGGGGATCAGGTACTGCTCCTTGCCGGCTTCCTTCGAGAACTTGTCGAACATCTGCTTGAAGCGCTCGTAGGTGCCGATGCCGGGCTTCATCATTTTCGACAGCGGGCCTTCCTGCGTGTGCTCCGGCGCTATCTTCAGGTAGCCGCCGACGTGGTGGCTCACCAGTTCCTTGACATACTCGGGCGAGCGTACCGCGAGGTCGTAGCGCAGGCCGGAGCCGATCAGGATCTTTTTCACCCCGGGCAGGGCGCGCGCCTTGCGATAGAGCGCGATCAGCGGGGCATGGTCGGTACCGAGGTTGTCGCAGATGCCCGGATAAACACAGGACAGGCGGCGGCAGGAGGACTCGATCTGCGGATCCTTGCAGGCCATGCGGTACATGTTGGCGGTCGGTCCGCCGAGGTCGGAGATGACGCCGGTGAAGCCGGGCGTGCGGTCGCGGATCTGCTCGATCTCATGCAGGATGGAGCCTTCCGAGCGGCTCTGGATGATGCGGCCTTCGTGCTCGGTGATGGAACAGAAGGTGCAGCCGCCGAAACAGCCGCGCATGATGTTGATCGAGAAGCGGATCATCTCCCAGGCGGGTATGCGGGCGTCGCCGTAAGAGGGGTGGGGCGCGCGGGCGTAGGGCAGGGCGAAGACATGGTCCATCTCTTCGGTTGAGAGCGGAACCGGCGGCGGGTTGAGCCACAGGTCGCGCCGCGCCGTGCCTTCGCCGTGGGCCTGGATCAGGGCGCGGGCATTGCCGGGGTTGGATTCGAGGTGAAAGCTGCGCGAGGCGTGGGCGTAGAGCACGGGGTCGTCACGCACCTGTTCGTAGGAGGGCAGGCGGATGGCGATGTTAGCGCGTGCTTGCTTCGTCGCGGCCAGACGCTCGGCGCGGCTGACGCCCCGAAGGAAGTCCCCTTGGGGGACGACGCGCACCACTGCTGCAGCAGCGGTGCGCGGGGTTGCCTTGCTGCCGGCCGGCGCGCCGGCTTCCTTCGGGGCGTACGGATCGGGATGGGCGTGTACCGCGCCCGGCGTATCCACCGTCGTCGAGTTTGCGACCGTCCACTCCGGCCCCGGCAGCCAGCCATAAGGAACCATGAAGGCCGTGCCGCGCAGGTCGCGGATGTCGTCGATCTGTTCGCCCCTGGCCAGACGGTGGGCAAGTTCGACCAGTGCCCGCTCGGCATTGCCGAACAGCAGCAGGTCGGCCTTTGAATGCGGCAGGATGGAGCGCCTTACCTTGTCCGACCAGTAGTCGTAGTGCGCGATGCGGCGCAAGCTTGCCTCGATGCCACCGATCACCAACGGCACATCGGGGAAGGCTTCGCGGGCGCGCTGGGAATAGACGATCACGGCGCGGTCGGGGCGGCGGTCGGCAGCGGCATGCGGCGTGTAGGCGTCGTCGGAGCGGATCTTGCGATCCGACGTATAGCGGTTGACCATCGAATCCATGTTGCCGGCGGTGATGCCGAAGAACAGCTTCGGCTTGCCCAGGCGCTTGAAATCGGTTGTCGATTGCCAGTCCGGCTGGCTGATCAGACCGACGCGAAAGCCCTGCGCCTCGAGCAACCGGCCGACCAGCGCCATGCCGAAACTGGGGTGGTCGATGTAGGCGTCGCCGGTGACCAGGATGATGTCGCACTCGTCCCAGCCCAGCGCGTCCATTTCGGCGCGCGACATGGGCAGGAAGGGGGCAGCGCCAAAACGCTGCGCCCAGTACTTGCGATAGGAAGTGAGCGGCTTCGCCGCAACCGTGTTCATTGCCGCTTCGGCTTGATCAGGCCGCGCGCACGCGGCTTTGCGATGGTACGTGGCGGGCGAGGAAATCCATCTGGTCGGCAAGGATGTTGCGGTTGCAGAGGATCAGGTATTCCGCCTTGTTCGGCACATAGGGCGCGTAAACCAGTTCCATGTGCGCCTGTTCGGGGGTGCGCCCGCTCTTGGTCTGGTTGCATTGACGACAGGCAGTGACCACGTTCATCCATGTGTCGCGCCCGCCTTGCGAGACCGGCAGGACGTGGTCGCGGGTCAGCCGCTGCGACGAAAATTCGCGGGCGCAATAGGCGCAGACATGCCGGTCGCGGTTGAAAAGCTCGCGGTTGGACAACGGTGGGGTCGGGTGCAGGGACTTGCCCGAGAGCGCCTTGCCGCGAATGGCGATGATGCTGCTGGTGGCGATTTCGGAACGCTCGCCGGTGACGCGGTTGGTGCCGCCGTAAAAAGTGAAATGTGTGTCGCCGGCGTCCCAGGCGACCAGGTCGCGTGCGACGTAAATGCAGGCATGCTGCCAACTCACCCAGCGGTGGGGAACTCCGTGCTGGTCGAGGGCAAGGATCAGCGGATGGCGACTCATCTCTATAGAATCCTGTATCGGCAGGAATTTAGCAGAGCGCAATGACTTTTCATAGCATTGAAAAGAGGGGAATAGCCACGCGACGGCTGCGCTATGCCATCGTTGCCTCGCTGCTGGGCCACCTGCTGGTGTTCTGGCCCGCCAATTTGCGCCTGCTGCTGAAGGATACGCCCGGGCTGCTGCAGGCCAGCCTGCGCCCGCCGCCGGTGCCGCCGACGCAACCGCTGCCGGCCAAAGCAGCAGTGCGCGCTGTGCCGTCAGCGCCGGTTCTTCGTCCATTGCCGGCAGCCTCGGCCGTGTCTCCGCTGCTGGAGCAGCCCGGGCCGGCAGTGGCTGCGCAACCGCCTTTGCTGCCTGCAGCCGCGGTTGTGAGGCCTTCGCCGGGTCCCGCGCCGGTTGTCGCCGCCGTCACGGGAGGTCCTCCGGCTGGCATCGCCGGCAGCCTGCCGCTGACGGAAGCCGGTGCGTCCGGCGAGGCCGCGGATGGCCTGCGCGGTTATCGTCTGGCGCTGGCGGCCCAGGCGCGGCGCTTCAAGCGCTATCCGGCGCAGGCGCTGGCGTCGGGCTGGGCGGGAAGCGCGGATGTCCGCGTTGAAGTCGGCAGCGACGGGCAGCCGCACGCCGCCACGCTGGTCCGTTCCAGCGGTCATGAACTTCTGGATCAGGCGGCGCTGGCGATGATGGATGCCGGCGCGCTGCGCGCACGCCTGCCCGAGAGCCTGCGCGGCAAGGCCTTCGCGGTAGTGCTGCCGGTGCTGTTCAACCTCGACGAGGAGTAGTCAGCGTGCAGGATGCCGCGGCGCGGCCGTCAGGTCTTCGGTACGGAACTGGTAGGTCCCCGCCCGGCGATCGGCAAAGTAGTGCTGCAGCGTGATTGCAATGGTGCGAAAGGCGATTTCGTCCCAGGGGATTTCGTCCTCGCGGAACAGTCGCAGTTCCAGTGTTTCCGTACCGGGGGCGAAGTCCAGATCCAGCAGTCGCGAACGGTAGATGACATGGACCTGATTGACGTGCTGCACGCTGATGAGGGTGTACATCGCGCCCAACTCTATGCGGGCGCAGGCTTCTTCAAGAGTCTCCCGGATGGCGGCGGCGGCGACCGTTTCGCCGTTCTCCATGAAGCCGGCCGGCAGCGTCCACTTGCCGTGACGCGGCTCGATGGCGCGGCGGCAGAGCAGTACGCGATCTTCCCATTCGGGCAGGGCGCCCACCACCATTCGCGGATTGCGGTAATGGATCACCCCGCAGGCGTCGCAAACATGGCGCGGCAGGGTATCGCCGGCGGGTATTCGCAGATTGACAGGTGCGCCGCAGGCACTGCAAAAGTTCATCGCCGGATCCATGCCGATATTCTAGCGCGCTGCAAGCCGTTGTTCCGGGGGGTGGGTGGCAGGGCGTCGCCATTGACCTGGAAGCGGTTGCGGTCGACCTGAGAGTTCACTAAAGCTCCATCCGCTATATCGTTGTTTAAGGATATTTCTTTTATTTGACGGACAAGCCCGATCGCTGTCCAAAGGGCCTCCGGAAAGAGGCTTATAAAACATAAATACCATAATAATCAATATGTTCTGATATCTTTGTAATGTTTTTACTTACAAAGCTGCTCTATCTAATTCTTACAACAGATTGGTTTTTCCATTGATTTCTTTCTTGCCATACCCTGTGTGATCATGCATCTGCCGTGATTCGGGTTCCAGTTCGGGCCTGGCCGGCGCTCACAAGGAGTGCATGATGAAATCGACCGACACCTACAACGACATAAAGGAAGTCAATCTCTCCTACCTGATGCTGGCGCAGAACATGGTTCGCTCGGATCGCGAAGTGGCCATTTTCCGTCTGGGGATCAGTGAAGAGATTGCCGATGTGCTTGGCCGCCTGACCCCGGGACAGGTCCTGAAAATGGCCAGTTCGGACATGTTGCTGTGCAACTTCCGCTTTGACGACAGCTTGTTGCTCGACCTGCTCGCCAACCACGAACGCGATCGCGGCGTCGGCCACCTGCATGCGGCAATTCTCGCTGCCGGCAGGCCGGTCGCGACCATGGCCTGATCCTGTCGCAGGCTGCCATTCAACGTCAAGCGTCAAGCTGCGGAGGTTCTCCATGCGCAACAAGTCCGTCATCATAGAAGCGAAAGATATCGGCCTGGCGATCGAGTTGATCGAACTCGGTGCCCGTCTGCAACTGCTGGAAGCGGAGACCAACCTTTCCCGCGAGCGACTGCTCAAGTTGTACAAGGAAGTCCGTCATGAGTCGCCGCCGAAGGGCATGCTGCCGTTCTCCACCGACTGGTTCATGACCTGGCAGCCGAACATTCACGCCTCGCTGTTCATGGCCTACTTCCGCTTTCTCAAGTCGCACACGCAGCTGCGGGGGCTGGAACTGATCATCAAGTCCTACCGCATGTACCTGGACCAGATCAAGCGCGGCGGCATGGATACCGTACTTTCGCTGACGCGGGCGTGGACCATGGTGCGTTTTTTCGACGCCAACATGCTGCAAATGGCCACCTGTCGCGAGTGCGGCGGTGAGTTCGTTGCCCACGCCTACGATCCTACCCGCGGCTACGTCTGCGGCCTGTGCCACATGCCGGCGCGCGCGGGCAAGACACGGCGCGCCGCCGAGGCCGCGGCAAGCGCGGCAATCGCTGCAGCCTGACCGGATCCGGCCGCTCCAACCCGGGCAGTCCGAACCAGACGCGCTCCATCCGGTCAGCCGGATGGAGCGCGTTTTGTTTTGGCCTGCGGCGGACGGGAACTCGATACGGTGCACCGCGGGCGGCGGCCGCAGTGCCGGGTTCCGGCCCGGGGCGGCTGGCGCGGGCATGACGCCGCTCGCATACTGCGTCGCGCTTTGCTTGCCGCGAATCCGCGGTTTGCCGTTATGATTGCGGCTGGATAAGCCCAGCTGAAAAGGTTTATTGCCTTAAAGGCAGGTTTCAGCGGAGGCTCACGCCGGTTCGGCAGGCATCGATCGATGCGGCTGCAACCAATGGCAACAGTTCAGGGTAAAAAAAGATGTTACTGATCGTTGGCTACGTGATCGTCTTACTCGCCTCTGTCGGGACGTATGCCGTCCACGGCAGCTTGGCTGCATTGTTCGTGCCCATGGAATATCTGGCGATCGTCGGCCTCACGATCGGCGGCTTCCTTGCCGGCAACGGCAAGAAGGCGATCAGTTCCACTCTCAAGGCCTTGCCGGGAGTGCTGAAACCCTCTCATCTCAGCAAGGCGCTCTACATGGATTTGCTGGCCATGCTCTACGAGATTCTGTCCAAGGTGCGCAAGGAGGGGCTGATGTCCGTTGAGGGCGATGTCGAGACCCCGGAGAGCAGCGCGATCTTTTCCAAGTACCCCAAGATCCAGCACGATCATCACGTAATGGAGTTCATCTGCGACTACCTGCGCATGATGGTCGGCGGCAATCTCAATGCCTTCGAAATCGAGAACCTGATGGATATCGAAATCGAAACTCATCACCAGGAAGCGCATGTGCCGGCACATGTGATGTCGAAGTTGGCGGATGCGGTGCCCGCCTTCGGTATCGTGGTAGCGGTCATGGGCGTGGTCAACGTCATGGGTTCGGTCGGCCAGCCGCCGGCCATTCTTGGCAAGATGATTGGCGGTGCGCTGGTCGGCACCTTTCTCGGCATCCTGGTTTCCTATGGTTTTGTGGCGCCGGTTGCCGGCCAACTCGAGCAGAAATGCGAAGAGGAAGGAAAGATCTTTCAGGTCATCAAGTCGGTTCTGCTTGCCAGCATGAACGGCTATGCGCCGCAGGTAGCTGTCGAATTCGGGCGCAAGGTGCTGTTTTCCGGCGACAGGCCGACCTTTATCGAACTGGAAGAAGATCTCAAGGCGCGCAAGGGAAAGTAATGGTTTTCCCATGACGCGAGCAACCGACGATGAGTGACGACACCCAGCAACCGATCGTCGTAAAGAAAATCAAGAAGGGCGGTGGCGGTGCCCACGGCGGCGCCTGGAAGATTGCCTACGCCGACTTCGTCACGGCCATGATGGCCTTCTTCCTGCTGATGTGGCTGTTGGGCTCCACTTCGCAGGGCGATTTGAACGGCATCGCCGAATTCTTTCAGAATCCCCTGAAGGTCGCGATGGGCGGCGGCTCGGGATCGGGCGACTCCTCGTCCCTGATTCCCGGAGGCGGCAAGGATCTTACGGCGACACACGGCCAGGTCAAGAAGGGCGATATCGAGGCGGAGAAGAAGACCATCAATCTGCAGCGCCTGAAGGAGGATTTCGAGCGACAGGAAAAGACCAAGCTGGAGAGCCTCAAAGGCGAACTCGAGGCTCTGATAAATGCCAGTCCGGCGCTCAGCCAGTTCAAGAACCAGCTGCTGCTTGATCTCACCACCGAAGGACTGCGCATCCAGATCGTGGACGAAAAGAACCGCCCGATGTTCGATCTGGCCAGCTCCGATGTCAAGCCGTATACCCGCGTCATTTTGCGGGAAATCGGCCTGGCACTGAACAAGGTTGATAACCGCATCAGCCTTTCCGGCCATACCGACGCCCAGCCCTATGCCGGCGGCGACCGGGGCTTCGGCAACTGGGAGCTGTCGACCAATCGCGCCAATGCTTCGCGCCGCGAGATGGTGGCCGGCGGCATGGACGATGCCAAGATCATGCGCGTCGTCGGCCTCGCTTCAACAGTGCTCTACGACAAGCAGGATCCGTACAGCCCGAATAATCGCCGCATCAGCATCATCGTCATGAACAAGCGCACCGAGGAGGCGATTCTCGCCGACGGCCGGCAGATCAACGTCGAGACCGCGCAGGATGTCGATACGAAAAGCTTCTCTGTTCCTGCCGCTGCGGCAGGCCGATAAATGTGAGTAGAATGCAACCGACATGAATTTTTTCAACAAGACCTTCTGGTTCGGCCTGATCTGGACGTTTCTCGCCGGCGGCGCGATCTCATTGGTGTCGGGCAACAGCCTCGGGCTGTCGGGGTGGGGCGCCCTGCTGCTGGCGGCAGCCGGTTGGCAGGCCATTGCCGCCGTGTCGGGTCGGGGCGTGGCGAAAGGTGCCGGGGAGCGGCAGCGCATGAAGAGCGAGGAGCAAGCCCTGCTCAATGAGTTTCATCGTTTGCTGGAGGAGTGTTCGGGCCAGTTTTCGGTACAACTGGACGTCGCGCGCGGCGAAATCGGGCAGGTGCAGGCCTTGCTGTCCGAGGCCATTGTCAACCTGACGACGAGCTTCCAGAGCATGCACGAGCATACCCGTCGCCAGCGTGAGGTGACGGTATCGGTTGCCTCCGGTGCCGAGAGCGAAACCAGCAGCAACCGCTTCGATGATTTCGTCAAGGACACCTCGGCGGTGATGCAGCGGGTGGTGGACAGCATCGTCGGCAACAGCAAGCTGGGGATGGAACTGGTCGAACTGACAGAGAGCATTGCAGCGCGGACGCAGGATGTGCAGTCGATTCTTTCGGAAATCGGAGCGATCGCCAAACAGACCCCCCTGCTGGCGCTCAATGCCGCCATCGAAGCCGCACGCGCCGGCGAAGCCGGGCGCGGTTTTGCCGTGGTGGCTGATGAAGTGCGCAATCTGTCGGGACGCACGACGCAGTTCAGCCAGGAGATCAGCACGGTGATCCAGAACATGCAGGTCACGGTGAAGAAGACCGAAGTGGCTATCCAGCGCATGGCCAGTCAGGACCTCACATTCGCTTTCGAGTCGAAGCAGAGCGTGGAGAAGATCATTGCCACCATGGAGGAACAGAACCAGGTGCGGGTGATCGCCCTGGGGCAGCTTGGCGGCATCGCCGACGAGGTGGATCTTCAGGTCGGACGCGCGGTTACCGCGCTGCAGTTCCAGGACATCGTGTCCCAGTTGCTTGGCCATGTCGGCCGGCGGGTTGACGCCATTGACGATGTGTCGCGCCATCTGGGCGAACTGGCGCAGACGCTGCAGCGCAACGCGGTGACCCCCGATGCCATCGGGGCCTTGCAATCCATGCAGTCGGAAACCCTTCGCGTGTCGGCGCGGCTGAAGGACATGGCGCAGGTCACGGCTAACAATCCGGTCAGCCAGACAGAGATGAATCAGGGCGGAGTCGAACTCTTTTAGTTAAGCCGCCCGCCATTCTTTTAGGGAGTTCCACATGTCCAAATCCATACTTGCCGTCGATGATTCCGCCTCCATTCGCCAGATGGTGGCGTTTACCCTGAAAAGCTCCGGGTATGACGTTGTCGAAGCCGTCGATGGCATGGACGGCCTGGAAAAGGCCAAGGCGAGGAGCTTCGATCTGATTCTTACCGATCAGAACATGCCGCGCATGGACGGACTGACCTTGATCAAGAGTCTGCGCGCGCTGGCCCAGTACAAGACCGTTCCGGTTCTGATGCTGACCACCGAGTCGTCCGATGCCATGAAGGTGCAAGGCAAGGCCGCGGGCGCCACCGGCTGGCTGGTCAAACCCTTCGATCCGCAGAAGCTGATCGAAGTGGTCAAAAAAGTCATTGGCTAACATCTCGCGGCATGACCGGGAGGCACCATGTCGATTGACATGAGCCAGTTCTATCAGGTGTTCTTCGAGGAGTCTCGGGAGCATCTGGACAGCATGGAATCCCTGTTGCTGGAATTGGACATCGGCGATCCGGATGCCGAGCAGCTGAATGCCATTTTCCGTGCGGCGCATTCGATCAAGGGTTCCGCCGGTACCTTCGGGTTTACCGATCTGGCCGAAGTCACCCACGTCCTCGAGAACCTGCTTGATCGCATCCGCAAGGGGGAACTGGCCCTGCGCCCGGAAATGATCGATGCCTTTCTCGATGCCGGCGATGTCCTGAAAGACCTGCTGGCGGCGCATCGCGGCGATGGCGCGGCCGACCCGGCGCAGGTGGCGGCGATGTGCAAGCGTCTTTCCGAACTGACCGTCAGTGCGCCGTCGTCTGCGCCGGTCGCCGTTGCGGCGCCGGTTGAGGTGCAGAAGGTAGCGGCGGAACTGGAAGTCAGCTTCGTTGTCGACATGGATACCGAAGCCGGTGCTCAGGCGGTCGACAATGTTGTCGCTGAATTGGCGCAGCGCTGGGCTGTTGCGGTCATCGACCGCGCAAGCGCCCCCGGCGTTCCGTGGCGCCTGCGTATTGCCGCCGAAGCCGATCCGGAGATCGTGCGCGGCATGCTCGACTTCATTGCGCGCAGCGACAGCATTCGCATCGGCACCGCGGCTGCGACGGCACCGGGCGCGGACGACAGCAATGCAGCCTATGGCTTCTTCGACGATGCTCCGCTCAGCGCCAGGGAAGACCCGGATGATTCCTGGGGCCTCTTCAGCGATGCGCCCGCGGCTATGCCGGAAGCGGCGCAAGTCGCAGCGCCCGCGAGCGACGATTCCTACGGATTTTTTGTCGACCTGCCCGCATCCGCGGCGACTGCCGTGGCGCCGTCGCCAGCGCCGGTTGCCGTGGCGGCAAGCGAAGGCGACGGTTTTGGTTTCTTCGTCGATGTGCCGGCGGCCGCCTCCGCTGCAGTCAGCACGTCGCCTGCGGCCGTTGCCGCAGTTGCGGAACCAGCGGCAGCGGCCAAGGCCCCGGCCGAGCGGCGTGTTGCGCCGCGAACCAGCGGCGGCGACACCTCGATCCGCGTCGATGTCGACAAGGTCGATCAGTTGATCAA
Organism: uncultured beta proteobacterium; assembly: GCA_903848955.1. GTDB lineage: Bacteria > Pseudomonadota > Gammaproteobacteria > Burkholderiales > Rhodocyclaceae > Sulfuritalea. The sequence continues at coordinate 25,439 of CAINHS010000007.1, read as the reverse complement.
TCTGATCGGCGAACTGGTCATCACCCAGGCCATGCTGGCGCAGTCTGCTTCCGCTCTCGATCCGGTCGAGTTCGAGCGTCTGCACAATGGCCTGGCCCAGTTGGAGCGCAACACGCGCGACATGCAGGAATCGGTGATGTCGATCCGCATGATGCCGATCTCGGTGGTGTTCTCGCGCTTCCCGCGCGTGGTGCGCGATCTTGCCCAGAAGCTGGGAAAGCAGATCGAGCTCAAGACCATCGGCGAAGGTACCGAACTCGACAAGAGCCTGATAGAGCGCATCAGCGATCCGCTGACCCACCTGGTGCGCAACAGCCTCGACCATGGCGTCGAAATGCCCGACGACCGCGTCGCCCGCGGCAAGTCGCCGAGCGGAACCATCACGCTCAAGGCCTATCATCAAAGCGGCAACATCGTCATCGAGGTGGGTGACGACGGCGCCGGGCTCAACCGCCAGAGGATTCTCGCCAAGGCCCGCGAAAAAGGCCTGGCCGCGCATGAGCAGATGAGCGACAGCGAGGTCTGGCTGCTGATATTCGAGCCGGGATTCTCCACCGCGGACGTGGTCACCGAAGTTTCCGGGCGCGGCGTCGGCATGGATGTGGTCAAGCGCAACATCACTGCCATGGGCGGCCGGGTCGAGATCGAGTCGATGACCGGCATCGGTACCCGCATGACCGTGCGCCTGCCGCTGACGCTGGCGATCCTCGACGGCATGTCGGTGGCCGCGGGCAAGGAAACCTACATTATCCCGCTCGGCTATGTCATCGAATCGCTGCAGGCAGAGCCGGCAATGATCAAGAGCGTTTCGGGTGTCGCGCGGCTGATCCAGGTGCGCGGCGAATACCTGCCGGTGGTGGCCTTGTATGAGGTGTTCGGGATTCCCGGCACCGTTACGCGGCTCGATCAGGGGATCATGGTGGTGCTCGAAGCCGACGGTGCAAAGGCCGCGCTGTTTATCGATGCGCTGCTTGGCCAGCATCAGGTGGTGATCAAGAGTCTGGAATCAAATTACCGCAAGGTTCCCGGGATATCGGGTGCGACGATCATGGGCGACGGCCACGTCGCACTGATTCTCGATGTGGTGGCGCTGGTGCAGATGGCGAAAAGCGCCCTGCCTGCGGCCGACTGAAACAAACCGGGCGACCAGGGGAGCGAGGAGCAAATGATGGTTCACGAACATGCGGCCAAGGGCAGGGATTCTGCCGAAGAAGGCGGCTATGCCGAGGAATATCTGACCTACACCCTGGGGCCGGAGGAGTACGCGATAGACATCCTCAAGGTGCAGGAAATCCGCGGCTATGAGGCGCCCACCACCATCGCCAATGCCCCCGACTTCCTCAAGGGCGTGATCAACCTGCGCGGCATCATCGTGCCGGTTGTCGACCTGCGCATCAAGTTCAATGTCGGCAAGGCCGAATACACCCCTTTTACCGTCGTCATCATTCTCAACATCGGCTCGCGCGTGGTAGGCATCGTGGTCGATAGCGTGTCTGATGTGATCATGCTGCGCCGGGAGAACATACGTCCCGCACCCGAGTTTGCCGCCACGGTCGATACCCGCTACATCAACGGTCTGTGCACGCTCGATGAGCGGATGCTGATCGTGGTCGATATCGAGCGTCTGATGCTTTCCCAGGAGATGGCCCTGGTCGACGCCGCACAGAACGCGCAATAAGTTCGCCCCCAACCAGCCAGCATCTTCCGCGGAGCCGAAAATAATGAGAACTAACCTGCCCGTCAGCCAAAACGAAATCATCCTCCGCGACGATCAGATGATCGTTTCCAAGACTGACCTCAAAGGCCAGATTACTTACATCAACAGGGACTTTCTCGACGTTAGCGGCTTCACCGAAGCCGAACTGATGGGTCAGCCGCACAACATCGTGCGGCACCCGGACATGCCCGTGGAAGCCTTTGCCGATCTCTGGAATACCTTGAAGGCCGGCCGGCCGTGGATCGGCATGGTCAAGAACCGTTGCAAGAACGGGGATTTTTATTGGGTCGAAGCCCACGCCACGCCGCTCTACGAAAACAATCAACTGGTCGGCTATATGTCGGTGCGCAAGAAACCCGGCCGCCAGCAGATAGATGCCACCGAGGCGGTTTATCGCCGGTTCCGCGAGAACAAGGCGGGTGGCATGCGCATCGAACTCGGGCGCGCGGTCTCCGGCGCCGGCTTCGGCCGGAAATTTGCCGACATGAGCATCAAGAGCAAGCTGAGCTGGGCCTTGATGCTGCTGTCGGTGATGCTGGTGGCGATTGGTGTGATTGGCCTGATCGGCATGAGCAAGGCCAACGACGGTTTGCGCGATGTGTATGAACTGCATATGGTCGGCCTTGCCGACGTCACCGGCATCAACCGCACGGTGTTGCGCAACCGCATCCTGACCGAAGGCGCGTTATTGGATCCGACAGCGGAAAACGTGGCCAGGAAATCCGAGGAAATCACCGCCAATATTGCGGCAATCAGCAAGGCTGCCGAGGAATACAAGGCGCGCATGACCGCCCCCGAGCAGAAGCAGGTCTTCGAGCGGTTTGCCGTCGATCGCGGCAACTTCGTCAGGGAGGGTCTCCTGGCGGTCTTGGAGCAGCTCAAGGCCGGCAAGGTCGACGAGGCGCGCAAGATCTTCCTCGAGAAGACCGAGCCCCTCAACGGCAAGGTGGTCGAGCACGTCAATAACCTGAGAAAATTCCATATAGAGAGCGCCCGGCATGAATTTTCCGAGGCCACCGCGCGCTATGAAGCCAGCCGCAATACGGCGATCGCACTGATAGCTGCCGGCCTGCTGCTGGCGGCAAGTGCCGCAGTGATTCTGATCCGGGCCATTACCCGGCCCCTGAGCGAGGCTGCCGATATTTTCATGAAGATCAGCCAGGGCCTGTACGGGAATTTCATCGACATCACCAGAAACGATGAGACCGGAAAGTTCCTGCAACGCCTTGAAGCCATGCAGACCAAGCTCGGTTTCGACGTCGCCGAGGCGGCACGCGTTTCCGACGAGAACCTGCGCATCAAGATCGCCCTGGACAACGTCAGCACCGGCGTGATGATCGCCAACAACGACCGCACCATCATCTACGCCAACAAGTCGGTGCAGAAGATCCTCAAGGGTGCCGAAGCGGCGATCCGCCAGCAGTTGCCGGGTTTCGATGCGGAAAAGATGATGGGGGTGAACATCGATACCTTCCACAAGAATCCGGCGCACCAGGCCAAGCTGCTGGCCACCTTCAGCAGCACCTACGTTGCCAACCTCGAAATCGGCGGCCGCTACCTGCGGGTGACGGCGAGCCCGGTCATCAATGCACGCAATGATCGCCTCGGTGCCGTGGCCGAGTGGCTGGATCGTACCGGCGAAGTGCTGGTCGAGAAGGAAGTGGCGAACATCGTCGATGGTGCGCTGCGCGGCGACTTTGTGACGCGGCTGAGCCTGGACGGGAAGGAAGGATTCTTCCGTCAGTTGTCCGAGGGCCTCAACCAGTTGTCCGAGGTAACCCAGACCGGTCTGACGGATGTGGCACGGGTGCTGCAGCTGGTGGCGGCGGGTGATCTGACGCAGAAGATCGACGCCGACTATCAAGGCATCTTCGGCCAGTTGAAAGACGACACCAACACCACCATCGAGCGTTTGCGCGAAGTCGTGGGGCGCATCAAGGAAGCCACCGAAGCGATCAACACCGCCTCGCAGGAAATCGCCGCCGGCAATCAGGATCTGTCGAGCCGCACCGAAGAGCAGGCGAGCAGCCTCGAACAGACGTCGTCGTCGATGGAGCAACTCAATGCCACGGTCAAGCAGAACGCGGAGAACGCCAGGCAGGCCAACGAACTGGCCAAGACCTCGAACGCAGGGGTAGTCAAGGGCGGACAAGTGGTGAAGGAAGTGGTCGTCACCATGGGCGAGATCCAGGCCAGTTCGAAGAAGATCTCGGACATCATCGGCGTCATCGACAGCATCGCCTTCCAGACCAACATCCTGGCGCTGAACGCCGCGGTGGAAGCGGCGCGGGCAGGCGAACAGGGACGGGGCTTCGCGGTGGTGGCGACGGAAGTGCGCAACCTGGCGCAGAGAAGCGCGACCGCGGCGAAGGAGATCAAGGCGCTGATCGCCGAGTCGGTTGACAAGGTGGAGTCCGGCGCCAGGCTGGTGCAGCAGGCGGGAAGCACGATGGACGAAGTCGTCACCAGCTTCCAGCAGGTGGCGAGCCTGGTGACCGAAATCGCCAGCGCCAGCCGCGAGCAAAGCTCCGGCATCGAGCAGACGACGCAGGCGGTAAGCCAGATGGACGAAGTGACGCAGCAGAACGCGGCGCTGGTGGAAGAAGCGGCGGCGGCGGCGGAGAGCCTGGAAGAACAGGCGCGCGGCCTGGTGCAGACGGTGAGCATGTTCAAGCTGGCAGAGGGTGGCGGCAGGATGTTGCCGACGCCGGCGCTACGCGACGCCACGCCACGGCAACTGACGGCCGCCCGTCCGGCGGCCAGGCCGTCCGGCGCGAAGAAGGCCCCGCCCCATCTTGCCGATGCCGGCGAACAATGGGAGGAGTTTTGACTCTGGCCGGCACAACCGCAATGAACTTCCGCGCCAGGCTTCCAAGGAAGCCTGGACAGGCGGCTATCGACCTGAACTTTGCTGAAAAAATATAACCAATGGAACCGCGCGACCGCGAATTTCACTTTACCGCCGCCGATTTCGAGCGGGTGCGCACGCTGATCTACAAACACGCCGGCATATCGCTGGCGCCGATCAAGCAGGACATGGTTTATAGCCGGCTTGCGCGGCGTCTGCGGGCGCTCGGCTACAGCACCTTCGAACAATATCTGGCACACCTCGAATCGAATGATGAAACGGAGTGGGAGACCTTCGTCAATTCGCTGACGACCAATCTCACTTCTTTCTTTCGCGAGGCGCATCACTTCGATATCCTGATCCGCCATCTGCGCGAGCTGAAACATCGTCCGCTGCGCATCTGGTGTTCGGCAGCATCGACCGGCGAGGAGCCCTATACCCTTGCCATGACTGCCTGCGAGGCCTTCGACAGCTTGACGCCACCGCTATCGATCGTCGCCAGCGACATCGATACCAACGTTCTGGCCACGGCAGAAAAGGGTGTCTATCCGATGGAGCGGGTGGAAAAGCTCAGTGCCGACCGCTTGCGCCGCTTCTTCCTCAAGGGCAGCGGCGCTCAGGCGGGCTACGTCAGGGTGCGGCCGGAACTGCAGAAACTGCTCAGTTTCACCCGCATCAACCTGCTCGATGCGCGCCTGCCGCTGCAAGGCCCCTTCGACGTCATGTTCTGCCGCAACGTGATGATCTATTTCGACAAGCCGACGCAATACGCGATCCTCAAGAAATTCGTCCCTTTGCTGCGCGAAGACGGTCTGTTGTTTGCCGGCCATTCCGAAAGTTTTCTGCATGCCGCCGACCTGTTCCGTTCCCTGGGACGTACGGTATATGAGCGGGCCGACAGGCCGGCGTCGGCGCCGGTGCTAAAAGCGTGACCATGGAAGCGGCATACGTCGAGCATCTGGCGGGCAACCGCTACTTTGACCCGACCTTCGGCGCCGAAGCCGTCAAGGTGCTGCCAGGCGAATATTTTGTGACGACCACCGATATGCTGCTGGTAACGGTGCTCGGTTCCTGTGTTTCCGCCTGTATTCGCGACCGCGAGAAAGGCATCGGCGGCCTGAATCATTTCATGCTGGCAGATTCGGCGGAGAAGTCTCCCAATTCGGCCTCGGCACGTTACGGCACCTACGCCATGGAACTCCTGATCAACCATCTGCTCAAGCTGGGCGCCCGTCGCGGCAGTCTGGAGGCCAAGGTGTTCGGCGGCGGCAGGGTGATGGCCAGTCTTTCCAGCTCGAATGTCGGCGAACGCAATTCCAGCTTCGTGCTTGATTTCTTGCGCACCGAAGGGATTTTCGTGTCCGCGCAGGATCTGCTCGACGTTCATCCGCGCAAGGTTTACTTCTTTCCGAGCACCGGTCGCGTCCTGGTGAAGAAGTTGACGCGGATGCACAACGACACCCTGCTGCGTCGCGAAAGGGAGTATGCCGACCGCCTCACCGAGGCACCGGTATCCGGCGACATCGAACTGTTCTAGAGGAATTCATGCCCATCAAGGTTCTTATCGTTGACGATTCCGCGCTGATGCGGGCGCTGTTGACCGAAATCATCAATGGCGCGCCCGATCTTGAGGTGGTCGGCGTGGCGCCCGATCCCATCGCCGCGCGCGAGATGATCAAGACGCTCAACCCCGATGTGCTGACTCTCGATGTCGAAATGCCGCGCATGGACGGCCTCGATTTCCTCGATCGGCTGATGCGCCTGCGACCCATGCCGGTGATCATGATTTCCTCTTTTACCGCAGCCGGCTCTGAAGTCACCCTGAAGGCACTGGAACTCGGCGCCGTCGACTACCTGGCCAAGCCGCGCGCGGAAAATATTTCAATGCTGCAGGATTATGCCGACGAAATCCGCGAAAAGATCCGTGCGGCGAGCAGCGCACGCCTGAAGTCGGCAGGACGCAGCGTGGCGCAACCGTCGGCGCCGGCTCTGGCACAACTCAAGGGCGGCTTCTCGCCGCGTCTGCTGGCCGAGAAGGTGATAGCGATCGGCGCTTCGACAGGTGGCACCGAGGCAATCAAGGAAGTGCTTTGTGCGCTGCCGGGAGAAATGCCGCCGATAGTCATGGTGCAGCACATGCCTGATACCTTCACGCCGTCTTTTGCCCGTCGCCTCGACAGCCTGTCGCGCCTGACCGTGATCGAGGCCCAGGGCGGCGAGCGACTGCAGCCCGGCACGGCCTATCTGGCGCCCGGTCATTCGCACATGCGGGTGAGAAAAAGCGGCGGCGGCTTCGTTCTGGACTTGTCGCAGGACGAGCCGGTAAATCGTCACCGGCCGGCCGCCGATGTGCTGTTCCGCTCGATGGCCGAGCAGGTCGGGCAAAACGGTCTGGGCGTGATACTTACCGGCATGGGCAAGGACGGTGCGCAGGGACTGCTTGCCATGCGCCAGGCCGGGGCCTGGAATATCGGCCAGGATCAGGCCTCCTGCGTTGTGTACGGAATGCCGAGAGAGGCGGCGGAAATCGGCGCGCTGGACGAAATCGCCAGCCTTGGCGACATTGCCGGCGGCATATTGACCAAGCTGCGCGCTCTGGACAAGCGCAGCGCCGGAGCCTGATTCGGGTGACCTGAATCAGGCTATACTTGGCGGCAAATACCCATACGTTTTAACGAGGATCAACTCATGCAGGCCACTGTCACAGTAAACGAAGGTCGCGCCGTCATCCGGCTGCAGGGGCGTTTTGATTTCAATTCGCATCGCGAGTTCCGCGATGCGACGGACACTGCCATGGCCACCCCCGCATCCGCAATCGTGGTCGATTTCGGGGCTGTCGACTACCTCGACAGTTCGGCTCTGGGCATGTTGCTGATGTTGCGCGACCGGGCCAAGGCGGCCGCACGCGAAGTATCGCTGAGTCATTGTCGCGGTGCGGTCAGGCAAATCCTCGACATCGCCAATTTCGGCAAATTGTTCAGTATCGACTGACGGACCGTCAAGGCAGAAGACGCCCGTCGGTGCCGTGAAGTCCGGCGCCCGGCGCGGTTGTTCCGCACCATGCGGCTGCAGAAACCGAACGCCTTGCCTCGTTCCGGCGTAGAACAAGCCGTGCCTTTGCCACCATTAACGCCGGATCCCGGCAGCACGGTGACTTGCCTCCATCGCCTGCGGCTATACCGGCGGGATACCGGCGAGACCATGTCGGGCATTTCCGCGGCGGTGTCTGTCAGGGTCTCATCGGGGTGGTGTGCGGACAGCTTGCCGCAGCCGGCGATGCTCGTGTCGGGCAAAGATTCTGCGACCGGTGACGGTCGCTTCTGCAGCAAACTGGCGTAATATTGGCCATCGTGCAAGTGGCAGCGAAGCTGCGGCTACAGGTGCTGAAAGGATTGCAAATGTCGGAACTCTTCAACAATATCGACGCCAGGACCCGGCTGGCGGGAACCAACAAGTTGGAGATATTGCTGTTCGCTCTCGGACTGGACAACCGTACCGGTCGTCGCGAGACTTTCGGCATAAATGTCTTCAAGGTGCGGGAAGTGATGCGTACGCCGCCGATTACCGCGGCGCCGGATATGCCGGCTGCGGTAAAGGGCATGGTCAGTCTGCGCGGCGTTCTCGTTCCGGTGGTCGATCTGGCCGACTACATCGGCATGCAGCCGGACAGTGCGCGTGAGATCATGATCGTGACCGAATACAACGGCAAGACGCAGGGTTTCCTGGTCGAGTCGGTGGACACCATCCTGCGGCTCGACTGGGCGCAAATGCGCGTTCCGCCGCAGATGCTGGCCTCGAACCTGGGCGGACTGGTGACGGCGGTTACGGAATTGCCGGATGAGCGCCTGGTGATGATGCTGGATGTCGAGCGGGTCCTGGCCGAGACCGCCAGAGAAGACGATACCTTGCTGATGAATGGCATACAGACTCTCGGCCGCGATGACCTCACCATATTGTTTGCGGACGACTCCTCGGTGGCGCGCGGCCAGATCGAGCGGACCCTTGCCGTGCTTGGCATCAAGCACATCAGCGCCATGAACGGACGCGCCGCATGGGATGAGTTGCAGCGCATCGCCACGCTTGCCGAAAACACCGGCAAATCGGTCATTGACTACGTGCAACTGGTGCTGACCGATGTCGAGATGCCCGAAATGGACGGTTATCTGCTGACCAAGAATATCAAGTCCGATCCGCGCTTTGCCGGCATACCGGTCATCATGCATTCCTCCCTGTCGTCATTGTCCAACCAGCAGTTGGGCCGTTCGGTGGGCGTCGATGAATATGTGCCGAAGTTCGAACCCCACCGTCTGGCGGAAACGCTCGGACGGCGGCTGCTTGGCCTCACGGCTGCGGCTGCAAACTGAACCGGAGCCGGTGTGACATGAACTCCACCCAGACCTACGCGGACACCTCTTCCGGCAGCCATTCGCTGATGGAACATGTCGATGCGCGTACCAAGCTTGCCGGTTCAAACCGGATGGAGATCCTGCTGTTCTCGCTGGGAACTCACGAAACCTTCGGCATCAATGTATTCAAGGTGCGCGAGGTCAGCAAGACGCCGACCATCACCAGGGCGCCGAACATGCCCAGCGGAGTCGAGGGCCTGATCAGCCTGCGCGGCAACGTCATTCCGGTCCTGTCCCTGTCCAAGGCCATGGATTTGCCCGACGCGCCTGCCACCCGCGGCGGTTCGATGATGGTCACCGAATACAGCAAGCGCACCCTCGGTTTTCTGGTGCATGGCGTGGACCGGATCATCCGCGTCGAATGGGACAAGGTACGCGCCCCCGAGTCTGTTACCAGTGGTTCGCACGCCTACATCACGGCCATTACGGAGCTTCCCAACGGCAAACTGGTGTCCATTGTCGATGTCGAGCAGATCATGGCCAACACCTTTGGCGAGACGGTGATAGGCGAGATTGAGCCCATTCACGAAGCTGACAGTTTGAACGTATTCTTTGTTGATGATTCCGTGGTGGCGCGCAAGAAGATCGCCGAAGTCATGGACAAGCTGGGTGTCAGGCACAAGCATGCACAAAACGGGCTGGAAGCCTGGACCCGGCTCTCCGGCATGGCGTCGCATGCCCAGCAGACAGGGCAGAGGTTGCGCGACGAGGTCAACCTGATCCTGGTCGATGCTGAGATGCCCGAGATGGACGGCTATGTGCTGACCAAGAACATAAAGTCGGACAAGCGCTTTGCCGGCATTCCCGTGGTCATGCATTCATCGCTTTCATCGGAAGCCAACCGTGCCATGGGCAAAGCCGTCGGGGTCGATGCCTATGTGGCGAAGTTCGACGCGGATGCGCTGGCAGACACGCTGCGTCCGATGTTGATGAAATCCGCTCGCGATTGATCGGGGAAGCGTAAATGGCGATAGAACCCGGCAAGCTCAGGATTCTGGTGGTCGACGATTTTTCGACCATGCGCAGGATCGTGCGCAATCTGCTCAAGGAACTGGGTTACACCAATGTCGATGAAGCCGAGGACGGGGCGGTCGCCCTGGGCAAGTTGCGGGGCGGCGGCTTCGAGTTCGTAGTCTCGGACTGGAACATGCCCAACATGGATGGATTGACCCTGCTGCAGTCGGTGCGTGCCGATCCGGCGCTGAAACATTTGCCGTTTCTTATGATTACGGCCGAGGCGAAGAAGGAAAACATCATCGCAGCGGCTCAGGCAGGGGCTTCCGGCTATATTGTCAAGCCCTTCACGGCGGGCACCCTGAACGACAAGCTGGCGAAGATTTTTGAAAAGATGGGACAGGGTGCCTGAGGGTACCGACGATCAGGAATAGGGTGCGATGGCAAAGCCGATCCAATTAGACGACGGAAGCGATTCCGAAGACCTCCAGGCGCTGTTCGACAGCATTGCTGCCGGCACTCCGCCGGCGCCGCCGCCGCCGCCGGCGCGCAAGGACGCCTCGGGTGACTCGGATGATCTTCAGGACCTGTTCGACAGCGTTGTCGAGGCGCAGGCTGCAAGTTCCCCCTCCATGGCGGGACCGGTCGACGCTGTTGCCGACGGCAGTCCGCAGGAAGAGGTGGTATTCAATCGCCTCGGCCATCTCGCACGGCAACTGCACGACAGCCTGCGCGGTCTGGGTGTGGACAAGATGTTGGCGGAGTCGGCGAACCAGATTCCGGACGCGCGCCAGCGCTTGACCTACATTGCGCAGATGACGGAGCAGGCTGCGTCCAGGGTCTTGAACGCGGCGGATATCGCCAAGCCGATTCAGGATGAACTGATCGCGAGATCCGATGCGATGTCAAAGCGTTGGGACAAGATGTTTGCAAACCAGTTGTCGGTGGAAGAGTTCAAGATGCTGGCGGCCGACACGCGCAGCTACTTTGCCGAGGCGCCGGCCAGGCTGAAAGTCACCAACGAGCAGTTGATGGAAATCATGTTGGCCCAGGATTTTCAGGACCTGACCGGGCAGGTCATCAAGAAAGTGGTGGAAGTGGTGCAGGGGATGGAGACTCAGCTGTTGAGCGTGCTTATCGAGGCCATGCCCGAGCAGCGCAAGGCCGAGGCTCCGGAGGGCCTGCTGAATGGACCGGTCATCACTGCGGAAGGACGCAGCGACGTAGTCACAAGTCAGGCGCAGGTGGATGACCTATTGGAAAGTCTGGGGTTCTGAGGACTGATGGCAGGCGACATGAGACGCAGCCTGCCGGCGATTCGCGCCGTAGCGGTTGCGTACCACTGTCCTCCGATGTGCCAGGGAGAGAGCAATGAGCGATTTTGGTTCCGGCATCACGCGCGCTTCGCGCGCATTTGCCCGCACTGAAGCCGTTCAAAGGAGACGGATATGAGCGACTTTCAAGGAATGGAAGACCTGCTTCAGGATTTTCTGGTTGAGGCCGGCGACCTTTTGTCGGGGGTCGACAACAAGCTGGTCGATCTTGAGCAGAACCCGACCGATCACGCCCTGCTCAACGAGATTTTTCGCGGATTTCACACCATCAAGGGCGGTGCCGGTTTTCTCAACGCCACGTCGCTGGTAACCCTTTGTCATTTGACGGAAAATCTTTTCGACCGGCTGCGAAACGGCGAACTCGCCATCACCGGCGAATTGATGGATGTGATCATGGCCGCCACGGCCGGGGTGCGCGAAATGTTCGCCGTGCTGGAGCACGGTACCCAGCCCGATCCTGCCGATCCGGTTGTTCTGGCAAGGCTCAAGGCCGCTCTGGCCGGGGAATCGCCGGCTGCCGTCGCTGCGCCGGTTGTTGCCGTCGCTGTGCCCGCGGCGAATCCGCCGGCGCCGGCAGGCGCCGCTCCCGACTGGAACAACCTCTTCAACGCCGTGACCGGCGTCGCCGCACCGGCGGCGGCCATGGCCGCGACGGGCGTGGCGCCCGCCGCGCCGCCGCTCAGCCACGATGTCACGGGCGAGTCGCCGGAGCAGATCATTCACGCCGCTGTCGGCCGTCGTGCGGTCGACAAGCCCGGCGCGCAGGTTCCGGTGGGTCGCCGCGATACGGAGAAGACGCGCGACAATTCGATCCGTGTCGACACCACCCGGCTCGACCAGGTGCTCAACCTGTCGGGCGAAATCGGTCTGACCAAGAACCGCCTGAATGCCTTGCGCTCGGACATTCTCAATGGCCGTTCGGATACGGAAACACTGCACGCGCTTGATCAGGCGGTGAGCCAGTTGGACCTGCTGGTATCGGATCTGCAGAACGCGGTAATGAAAACGCGCATGCAGCCGGTCGGCCGGCTGTTCCAGAAGTATCCCCGGATCGCCCGCGATCTTGCCCGCAGCCTCGGCAAGGATGTCGAACTCGTGCTGGTTGGCGAAGAGACCGAAATTGACAAGACGATGATCGAGGACTTGTCCGATCCCATCATCCATCTCATCCGCAATGCCGTTGATCACGGCGTCGAGCCTACTGCAGACAGGCGCGCCGCGGGCAAGCCGGAGAAGTCCCAGGTGCGGCTCGAGGCGCGTCAGGAGGGCGATCACATCATTCTCATCGTCGCTGATGATGGCCGTGGCATGAATCCGGAAAGGCTGCGGGCAAAGGCTCTGGAAAAGGGCATCATCACCGATGAAGAAGCCAACACCATGGACGACCGGCAGAGCTTCAACCTCGTCATGCTGCCGGGCTTCTCGACCAAGGAGGTGGCCTCCGACGTGTCCGGCCGCGGCGTCGGCATGGATGTCGTCAAGACCAACATCCAGAAGCTCAACGGCTCGATCGAGATCAAGAGCGTGCTGGGCAAGGGCTCAACCTTCATCATTTCCCTGCCGCTGACACTGGCGATTCTGCCGGTGCTGCTGGTGAAGATCGGCGAGCAGCCGTTCGCCGTGCCGCTGTCGATGGTGAGGGAGATCCTGCCGATCAGGATAGAGGCCGTGCAGGAGGTTGGCGGCTGTGCCACCATGGTCGTCCGCGGTGAAGTCATGCCGATGTATCCGCTCAGCCATTTGCTCGGTTGGTCGTCGGACCTTGTTCCGGAGTACGGCGTGCTGATGCAGATGGCCGAGCATACTTTCATTCTCGCCATCGACGGTTTCATGGGACGCGAGGACGCCGTGATCAAGTCGCTTGACGATTTCCGTCCCAAGGGTGTCGCCGGCGTCACTACGCTGTCCAACGGACAGATCGTGCTGATTCTTGACATGAAGGAAGTGCTCGGTGCCTTCGGCGACGGCCGCGGCGTGCCGCGCTCCGCCTTCATTCCTCTCGAGAAACTGGACGCGGCCTGATGCCGGTCCGCGCAGCGCTGCAGGTGCCGTTGCGGCAGGCATTACGACCGGTTCCCGGGTAGATTCTAAATAACGGGCGTTTTGACGCCTGTTCACGGGTTCTCTGCCGCTCCCGGCGGCAATAATTGCCGGTATGAGTGAGAACCTCCGTGGCTGAAGAAAGCGACCTCGACCGCACAGAACCCGCGTCATCGCGGCGCCTTGAACAGGCGCGCGAAGAGGGCAATGTTCCGCAGTCGCGCGAACTGATGGCCTTCATGGTTCTTGCGGCCGGCGCCGGCGCCTTCTGGATACTCGGCGGCTGGCTCTCCCAGCGCTCATCCAGCCTGTTGCGGCATGGCTTGAGTTTCGGCCGCGAAGCCGCGTTTGACACGTCCATGATGACCGGCGCGGCACTCTCTCTGACGGCTGAGGCGTTTGTCATCGTCGGACCGATCTTCCTGCTCGCCATGGCCGCGGCAATAGTTACGCCATTCATGATCGGCGGCGGCGTGATTTCGCCCAAGGCCTTCCAGCTGGATTTCAACCGGATGGATCCCATCAAGGGACTCGGGCGCATGTTTTCATGGCAAAGCGTGGCCGAACTGGTCAAGGCCGTGCTGAAGGCGCTCTTGATCGCCGGGGTGCTCTACTGGGTGGTGCAGCATGAGCAGGACCGTCTGTTTGCCCTGCTCACCCAACCCATCGAAACCGCGCTGATTTCCTTCGCCCAGGTTCTGCTGCACAGCTTTCTCGCGCTGATTGCCGGCCTCGCGCTGATTGCCGCAATTGATGTCCCGTTTCAGCTCTGGCAATACCACGACCGTCTGAAGATGACCACCGAGGAACTGAAGCGGGAAGCCAAGGAAAGCGAAGGCGATCCCCACCTCAAGGCGCGCATTCGCAGTCAGCAGCGCGAGATGGCGCGCAGCCGGATGATGTCGGCAGTACCCAAGGCCGACGTGGTGGTGACCAACCCTACCCATTTTGCAGTCGCTCTGAAGTACGAGAGCGGCAGCATGGGGGCGCCGACCGTGGTGGCCAAGGGCATGAATCTGATTGCGCAGCGGATCCGCGATCTTGCCGGTGAAAACCAGGTGCCGGTTCTCGAGGCGCCGCCGCTGGCCCGTGCCCTGCACCGCCACGCCGATGTCGGCGACCAGATTCCGGCGGCGTTGTATGCCGCGGTGGCGGAGGTCATGGCCTATGTCTATCAGCTGAACCAGTTTGCGCTGTCGGCGGGAGAACTGCTGCCCCCTGTGGTGCCGGCGGCAATCGCAGTACCGGACGGCATGGACCCCGGGATTCCTGAATGAACGATACGCTGACTCTGCAGGGGTTTCTCGGCCGGCTGAACATCCGCCAGATGCTGGCGCCATTGCTCATCGTGCTTATCCTGTCGATGATGGTGCTGCCGTTGCCGCCCTTCGTGCTCGACGTATTCTTCACCTTCAATATCGCCATCTCGGTCATGGTGCTGCTGGTGGCGATGTACACCATGAAGCCGCTGGACTTCTCGATCTTCCCCACCGTGCTGCTGGTCACCACGCTGCTGCGCCTGTCGCTCAACGTCGCCTCGACGCGCGTCGTCCTCTTGCATGGCCACAACGGCCCCGACGCCGCCGGCAAGGTCATCGAAGCCTTCGGCCACTTTCTGGTGGGCGGCAACTATGCCGTCGGTATCGTGGTGTTCATTATCCTGACCCTGATCAACTTCATCGTCATCACCAAGGGCGCCGGCCGCATCGCCGAGGTGACGGCGCGCTTTACCCTGGACGCGATGCCGGGCAAGCAGATGGCGATCGATGCCGATCTGAACGCCGGGCTGATCGGCGAGGACGAGGCCCGCAAGCGGCGCGCCAACGTTGCGCAGGAAGCCGACTTTTACGGATCGATGGACGGTGCCTCGAAATTTGTCCGCGGCGACGCGGTTGCCGGCATCCTGATCCTGTTCATCAACATCATCGGCGGCCTTATCATCGGCATCCTCCAGCACGACATGTCGGCCGGCGATGCGGCCAAGACCTACACCCTGCTGACGATCGGCGACGGCCTGGTGGCGCAGATCCCGGCGCTGATAATTTCGACGGCGGCCGGTCTGGTAGTCACCCGCGTCGCCACCGGGCAGGATATCGGCCAGCAACTGGTGGCTCAGTTGTTCGGCAACCCCGTGATCCTCGCCATCACGGCGACCATTCTGGGCATCCTCGGGCTGATTCCCGGCATGCCCAATTTCGTTTTCCTGATGCTGGCGGCGATCCTCGGCTTCCTTTCCTGGCGGATGATGAAGGCCTCTGCCGCAAGCGAGCGCAGCGCCGCCGCGACGCCGCCGCAAGCGGACGTCGCCCTGCCGGAAAGCGTCGAGGCCAGCTGGGCGGATGTGGCGCCGGTAGACGTTCTCGGCCTGGAAGTCGGCTACCGCCTCATTCCCCTGGTAGACCGCGGGCAGGACGGTGAATTGCTCAAGCGCATTCGCGGCCTGCGCAAGAAGTTCGCGCAGGAGATCGGCTTCCTTTCGGCACCGGTGCATATCCGCGACAACCTGGAACTGCGCCCCAACGCCTATCGCCTGACCCTGAAGGGCGTGTCCATCGGCAACGGCGAGGCCTTTCCGGGAATGTACCTGGCCATCAATCCGGGGCGTGTTTCCGGGCAACTGGCCGGCACCCAGACCCAGGATCCGGCCTTCGGCCTGCCTGCCGTGTGGATCGAGGCCGGGTTGCGCGAACAGGCCCATGTCTTCGGCTACACCGTGGTCGACGCCAGTACCGTGGTGGCGACCCATCTCAATCACATCATCCTGTCGCATGCTGCGGAATTGCTCGGGCGCCAGGAAACGCAGGCCCTGCTCGATCACATCGCGGCGGATTCGCCGAAACTGGTCGAGGATCTGGTGCCCAAGCAGCTTGCCTTGTCGGCGTTGCAGCGCGTCTTGCAGAATCTGCTGGAGGAAGGGGTCAACATCCGCGACATGCGAACCATCGTTGAAACCCTGGCCGAACATGCGCCGCGAACCCAGGACCCCCTGGTGCTCACCGCCCAGGTGCGCATTGCCCTCGGTCGCGCCATCGTCCAGCAACTCTATCCGGGCAGCGAGGAGATGCAGGTCATGGCGCTGGAACCGGGTCTCGAGCGGATGCTCGGACAAGCGCTGCAAGGCGGCGGCGGTGATGCCTCCGGGATTGAACCGGGACTTGCCGATACGCTGATGCGCGAGACCGCAACGGCGTCGCAACGGCAGGAAGACCTCGGGCTGCCCCCGGTTCTGCTGGTTCCCGGCAATCTGCGCTGGCTGCTGTCGCGCTTCCTGCGGCGCGTGGTGCCAACACTCAAGGTGATCGCCAATGCCGAAGTGCCGGATTCGAGAACGATCAAGGTGACGACTATCATCGGAGCAATTAAATGACCGTAAAACGCTTCGTTGGCGCATCCGCGCGGGAATGTCTGCGCCGGGTGAAAGAGGAATTCGGGCCTGACGCCGTGGTGATTTCCAACAAGCCGTCGGGCACCGGTGTCGAGATTGTCGCCATGACCCCTGACAGTCTTGATGCGATTTCGCGGCAGGCCGCCGTGCCGCGCCCGAGCGCGGCGCCGGAGCCTGTGCCGTCAGCGCCTGCGGCGAGGCCCGCAGCGCCGGATGAGGATTACACCGTGACCCTGTCCTCGGCGTTGCGCAAGAAGGCGCCCGCGGTACGTCCCTGGAGCCCGTACGAGGCGGTTCCTGCCGCCGATCCGGCGCGCTCGTCGCCGCGTCCGCTGCCGCCGCGCCCAGCGGCCGGCGCGGAGGTCCTGTCGCCGGCCCAGGTTGCCGACTCGCTGCGTTCGGCGGCTGAAAAGGCGGCTCAGCCTGCTGCCGATCCGGCGCCGGAAGTTGCGCAGATGAGAGACGAAATGCGCATCATCAAGAGTCTGCTCGAACGTCAGTTGGCCGGTTTCGCCTGGGGCGAAATGGCGCGTGCGACGCCGACCCGGGCCTTGCTGCTGGGCGAGATGATCGAAGCCGGATTTTCCGGTCAGCTGGCGCGACGGCTGGTACAGGACCTGCCCGAAGACATGAACCCCGATGACGGCCGCAAGTGGCTGAAGGCGGCGGTGAATCGGCGCTTGCGCACCTTGCCGACGGAATCCGATTTCATAGACCGGGGCGGCGTGTATGCCATTGTCGGGCCGACCGGAGTGGGCAAGACCACCACCACGGCGAAACTCGCCGCACGCTGCGTGGTGCGCTACGGCGCCGACCGCCTGGCGTTGCTGACCACGGACGGCTACCGCATCGGAGCGCAGGAACAACTGCGCATCTATGGCCGCATTCTCGGCGTGCCCGTGTTCGTGGTGCGCGACGGTGAGGATTTGCGGCGCACGCTGGCCGATCTGCGCGACAAGCACATGGTCCTGATCGATACCGTCGGCATGAGCCAGCGGGATCGCATGGTCGCCGAGCAGGCGGCGATGCTGATGCGCGCGGGGGAGGTCAATCGGCTGCTGCTGCTCAACGCCGGCTGCCGCGGCGACACGCTGGACGACGTGGTGCGCGCCTACGCCGGCGAGGATCTGGCGGGCTGCATCATGACCAAGGTCGATGAAGCCACGGCGCTGGCCCCGGCGCTCGACTGCATCGTGCGGCACGGCTTGACCTTGAGCTATGTTGCCAACGGCCAGCGGGTGCCCGAGGATCTGCACCTGCCCAATCGCAACTATCTGCTGCACCGGGCCTTCAAAACCGCTTCCGTCGATACCGCGCACAGCCTGCGCGATGAAGAAGTGGCGCTGGCCATCGCGCCGCGCAACTCGTCGGCGCTGGGAGCGTCCTTTGCCTGAGGCGCTGCATCACGCCGCCGGGGATCAGGCGGCCGGCTTGCGCCGGCTGTTCGGCGCGCGGGCATCGCAGGTGGTTGCCTTCGTTTCGGCGCGGGGTGCCTGCGGGCGGACCACCCTGGTGGCGCAAACGGCGGCCGCATTGGCGCACGCCGGACATCGGGTGGTGATCATCGACGAGAACCGCGGGCCGGACAACGTGCTCGGCACCCTCGGCATGGACTTGCGCCATGACCTGATGGACATGGTGGAAGGCAGTCGTCCGCTGCACAAGATCATGCAGGCGGCAGCACCGCTGCTGCGGGTTGTTGCGGCTTCCCGTTTTGCCGACGAACTGCTGCATCTGGATGCTGTTGCGGCCGGCGTCCTTAACGCCGCTTTGCGCGAGATTCAGCAGGACGCTTCCTTCGTTCTCATCGATTGCGCCGCCAGGCGCGGCGGGCATGTCTCACCCCTGGTGACGGCGGCCAGGCACATTGCGGTGGTGCTCGCGGCCCAGGGTTCGGCGATTACCCACGCCTATTCGCTGATCAAGCGGCTGGCAAGCGAGCGGGGGCGCGACGGTTTTCAGGTGGTGATCACCCGCGCCAGGTCCGAGGACGAAGCGCTGGCGATTTTCGACAACCTGCGGCGCACCGCACGAGAGCATCTCGGGGTTCGCCTCGACTATCTCGGCAGTTCCCGCGTACCCCTGACCGATCATCTGGCGGATGCACTGCAAAGCCGTTTGCCCATTGCCTCTGCCGACGCAGGCGGGGGCGGGTTTTTTTCTTTCGATGCCCCGTCCGCGCCGCGTCGAAGCGCGCCGGCGTTCGCGTCGAAGCGCCTGGAATCGGTGGTATAGTCCTTCGGTCATAGACGGAATATTCGATCGAATCGATGTACACCGCACAGGGCGTGCTCGCCAAAGAGCAGCTCGTTTCCAGATATGTTCCCCTAGTCAAGCGCGTCGCCTTCCATCTGATGGCGAAGCTGCCGGCGAGCGTGGAAGTCGACGACCTGGTGCAGAACGGGATGATCGGCTTGCTGGATGCCATGGGCCGCTACGAGGAGGGGCTCGGCGCACAGTTCGAGACCTACGCCGTGCAGCGGATCCGCGGCGCCATGCTGGACGGCCTGCGCGACAATGACTGGCTGCCGCGCGGTGCGCGCCGTGAAATGCGGCGGGTGGAGGCGGCGATTCACAAACTGGAGCACGAAAACGGGCGCCAGCCGTCGGAGAGCGAACTCGCCGCGGCTCTGGATCTCAGTCTGGCCGATTACCAGAAACTGCTGCTCGAGGCGCGCGGCCATCAACTGCTTTATCTGGAAGACCTGACTGACGGCCAGGGCGATGACTTTCTCGAGCGCCACGGCCCGACATCGGGTCTTGATCCCCTCGCCCTGCTGGAGGAAGCGGGTACCCGCAAAGTCCTGGTAGGCGCCATCGAAAGCCTGCCGGAACGTGAAAAGGTGACCATGGCCCTGTACTATGAGCAGGATCTGAATCTGCGGGAGATCGGTGAAGTGCTGGGCGTCACGGAATCGCGGGTATGCCAGCTGCACAGTCAGGCGATTGCCCGTCTGCGGGCGGCGGTGGTCGGCGAGGACAAGCCGCTGAGCAAGGCGCGCCGTGGCCGCAAGCCGGCGCCAGGCGGTAACTGAAGACCATGGACAAGATCAGCGTTGCCGGCCTGGCACTCGGACTTGCCGCCATCGTTGTCGGCCAGGTGCTGGAAGGCGGCCACGTCGGCTCCCTGATCCAGCCAACCGCCATGCTGATCGTGCTCGGCGGCACATTGGGCGCGGTGATGCTGCAAAGCCCCCTGCCGGTGTTCATGACAGGAATGAGAATGGGCAGCTGGGTCTTCTTCCCGCCGGTGTTGGACCCGAACGGGCTCATCAATGACCTCGGGCGCTGGAGCCAGATCGCACGCAAGGAAGGACTGCTGGCCCTCGAGGCGCAGATTGCCTCTCTTTCCGATCCTTTCGCCACCAAGGGATTGCAACTCCTGGTCGATGGTGCCGAGCCGGAGCGTTTGCGCGAGGTCCTGGAAGTTGAAATCAGTGCCTATGAAGCCAATCTGAAACTGGCTTCGCGGGTGTGGGAATCAGCCGGAGGCTATTCGCCCACCATCGGTATTCTGGGTGCGGTCATGGGCCTCATCCATGTCATGGAAAACCTGTCCGATCCGGCAAAGCTGGGCAGTGGCATCGCCGTTGCATTCGTCGCGACGATCTACGGTGTCGGCGCCGCCAACCTGATCTTTCTGCCTGTAGCCAAGAAACTGATGGCCAACATCGGCCGCCTGGTTACCATGCGTGAGATGCTGGTCGATGGACTGGTCGGCATCGCCAATGGCGACAATCCGCGGATCATCGAAAGCCGCTTGCAAGGTTACCTCGGCTGATGGCGCACTACGGCCGCCGCCGTCGCCGCCGCGAGGGCGACGAGCACGAGAACCACGAGCGCTGGCTGGTGTCCTACGCCGACTTCATCACCCTGCTGTTCGCATTCTTTGTGGTGATGTATGCGCTGTCGTCAATCAACGAGGGCAAGTACCGCATCATGTCGGATTCGATCAGTTCGGCATTCCGCAGCGATCCCGGCATGTCGCCCGCCAGTCAGCCGGGGATCAGTCCCGGCACGTCCGCCCCCATGCCGACCAAGCGCCTGTTGCAGAACGCCAAGACCGACGCAATGCAGGTCGTCAAGCGGGAACGTCTGCGCAACATGGCCAAGGAACTCAACAAGGCCTTGGCGCCGCTGGTCGATGAGGGCAAGGTCAAGGTGACGGAAGGCGCGTTGGGGATCACAGTCGATATCAATGCCAGCGTGCTGTTTGCTCCCGGCGATGCCCGTCTTGATCTGGGTGCGGTGCGTGCCCTGGCGGCGGTTGCGCAGATTCTGGCACCGACCGACTTCCCGATCATTGTCGAGGGACACACCGACAACACGCCGATCAGTACGGCGCAGTTCCCTTCCAACTGGGAACTTTCCGGAATGCGCGCATCGAGCGTGGTGCGGCTGTTCATCGAGACCGGAGTGGATGGACGGCGCCTGACCGCAACGGGTTACGCCGAGCAGCGGCCGCTGGCCGACAATGCCACGGCCGAGGGCCGTCAGCGCAATCGCCGGGTGGCGATCACGATTGAATCGCGTAATCCCGACAATGCTGTGGAAGTGCCGATCCCGGGTAACTGAGAACAGGCAACAAAGGGCTTTCCGGCGTCCGGCGGCGCAGCCGGTAGTGACTTCTTGCGCTGAAGCTCAGACTGCGCCGAAAGAGCGTTTTGCTGCAACCGGCCCTTGCGGTTGGCCGTCGGTGCCGTAGATGGATTCGGTACCGTTCGACAGCAGCACTGACAGCGCTTCCTGGTTCTGCTGCAGCAGCAGGTTGATCAACCTGCCGTTGGCCTCGTTATCCTGCTGCGCCTGAATCGCCAGTTTCAGCAGTTCTTCCCACCGGCGTCGCTCGGTCTCGGCCTCGGGCAGGCTGGCCAGCCATGCCTCGATCCCGCGCCGGCCTTTTTCGAAACCGCTTCTGGCCAGCAGCGCATCGCGCCGCGTCTCGAACTGGCTCAACTGCCCGGCGAGTGAAAACTTCTCGTCGGCGATATCGTGCAGGCGGTCGGCCTGGGCGCCGCTGAGGACCTTGCGCTCTTCCTCGAGCAGCGCGCAAAAGCGCCGCAAATCAGAGAGTTCCCTGACCAGCAAGTCGGGCAATGATTCCACTGACATGAACGGGTCAGTCGCTAATCAGGCGGCCGTGCCCACTATTGCGTGGGTTGGCGATTCTGGCCAAGCATTTCGCGGACGCTGCTGATCAAGCCATCGGCGATCCGCTCGGGGTTGATCTTGAAGCGTCCTTCGCTGATTGCCTGTCGAATCTCGGCGACCTTCTGCGAATCGAATACCGCTTCGGAGCCGCTCACGGCATTCATCGTCGCCGAAACCACTGTAGACGACTGTCCGCCCGGGGCAGGGCCCGGTTTGACGGCCGTTGCCGTGGCGCCGGTTGCGGCAGCACGGGAACCGACCGGGTTTTGTACGGAGCCGATAGTCTTGGCAGAGTTGTCGATCTTCATGGCGTGTGTTTCCGTTGTGTATGCAGCGTCTACTAGCGTTTACGGCATGTTTGCGGATAACTTTAAGCAATCCTGAATCAGTGTTATTTCAAATTAAATCAGAATCTTACCTCTACCGTGCCATCGCCGCGCACGACCCCGCTCAAGATTTGACCGGAGTTTAGCCTCACCTGAATGACTTGTCCAACGGCGGCGCCGGAGAGCGCCCGTCCCTCGTTGGTGACTTGAAAGCCGCTGCCCGTGCCCAGGATTCTTACGCTTTGGCCCTGCTGCACGGCGTTTGCCTGTCGCAGCATGTCGGCGCGCAGCGGGCGCCCCGCGGTCAGCGCAGCGATCGCCGTGCGCCCCACGGCCTGCTCCTTGTCGATCAGCACGTTGGCCGGCAGATCGGAAAGTTCACCGGTCTGGCGGCCAAGGTCTTCCTCTGTCAGCTTCTGACCGGCGTTCACGGCCCGTGCGATCACCAGATATTCGGCGCTGACGCGAATCTGCACCTGCACCCGAAGCGTCCATGTGCCGCCATGGCAGCGCACCGCTGCGCGGGTCTTGCCCCACGGCGGCGCGCCGCTGTCCAGCGCCACGTCGAAACTTTCGCAGGTGCCGGCCAGGCGCTCGGCGTCGATTGTGCCGATGCTGTAGGTCGCTTTGCCGGGCAAGGTCCTGGTCTGCTTCTGCAGGAACTCATCAACGGCCTGGCGGATCGCCCGGGAATCGGCGGCAAGAAGAGGCGGACCGGGGGCGATCAGCAGCAGCGCCGCAAGCAAGCAGGGAAGAAGTCTCATAAGCCGGCATTCAACCACAGCTCGCGGCGCGGCCATGCCTGCAGCAGCCACTCAGTGGCCCCTCAATTCCGCCGCAAGCGGTTGCCGGGCGGCAAGATTTGCCGAGTGCCGTGCCGTGCTTGCCGCCTGCAGCGCGCCGTGCCGCCTTGTAGGCCGCTGGCTGCGGGCTGCTAGGACTATGGCACGGATGCTGCATTACTGTCCGTACCCTAACTCGCGATCTCCGATTTCTACCGTGATAGACCGAATCGATTCCCAGCTTCAGGTTCAGCGTACGGCCCTCAATATGCGGGCGTATCGCCAGGAACTGCTCGCTTCGAACATCGCCAATGCGGATACGCCGAACTTCAAGGCCCGCGACATCGATTTCAAGGGAACGCTTGAAGGAGTTCTCGCCGGTCGCAGCGAGGGCGGTCTCGGCCTGGCCAGGACGTCCGCGCGCCATCTGGGCAGCGAACCCGGACAGTTGCCGGGCGCTGCCGTCAAGTATCGCACCGAGTACCAGCCCAACGCCGACGGCAACACCGTGAACATGGACGTCGAACGTGCGGCGTTTGCCGACAATGCCCTGCACATGGAAGCCTTGCTCACCTTTATCCGCGGTGATCTGAGCACCCTGCAGACGGCCATGCAGAACACCCCGTAAGCGGAGGCAGACATGGGCCTGTCGAATATTTTTTCCATTGCCGGATCGGCGCTTACCGCGCAGTCGGCCCGCCTCAACGCGGTGGCCAGCAACCTCGCCAACGCCGACAGCGTGGTGGGTGCCGACGGTCAGCCCTACCGCGCCAAGCAGGTGGTGTTCAAGGCGACGCCGGTCGAAGGCGGCGGCATCGGTGTGCGGGTGACGCAGGTGGTCGATAGCGCGGCACCGCTGCGCATGAGTTTCGACCCGAAGAATCCCGCAGCCGACGGTCAGGGCTACGTCGCCCTGCCGAATGTGAATGTGGTCGATGAGATGGTCAACATGATTTCCGCTTCGCGTTCGTATCAGAACAATGTCGAAGTAATGAATACCGCCAAGTCGCTGATGCAGAAAACGCTGGCGATCGGGCAATAGGACTTTCCGGGAGAAATGAGATGGTAAGCACTGTAACGACGGGCAATGCGGCGACTCAGGCGCTGGTGGATGCGGCCAACGGCACGGGATCGAAAACCGTCAGCGCGGCAGTTGCCTCGCAGGATCGATTCCTCAAGCTGCTGACCACGCAGCTGAAAAATCAGGATCCGCTGAATCCGATGGACAACGCCCAGATGACCTCGCAACTGGCGCAGATCAGCACCGTGGATGGCATCACTCAACTCAATGCCACGCTGCAAAAACTCGTCTCTTCCAGCGTGAACTCGCAGTCCCTGCAGGCGGCGGCGCTGGTCGGACATCAGGTGATGGTCGCCGGCAGCGGTCTCGAACTGGGCACCGCCGGTGCCTTGGGCGGCGTCGAACTCGGCGCCAATGCCGACCAGGTGACCGTCACCATCAAGGATGCCAACGGGATCGTGATGGCGGCCATGGACCTGGGCAAGCTCGACGCCGGGGTGCATGACTTCACTTGGGACGGCAAGAACAGCGCCGGGGTGCAGGCGGTGAATGGCACTTACAGCATTTCCGTGACGGCGACGCAGGGAAACAAGGCTGTCACGGCAACGGCGCTGCAGCTTGCGGCCGTGCAGAACATCAACCAGAGCAGCCAGGGCTCGACCTTGAATCTCGGGTCTCTGGGCTTGTTCACCCTGAACGACGTCAAACAAATTTTCTGAGCAGGAGTAGATCATGGGCTTTCAACAGGCATTAAGCGGACTGAACACGTCTTCCAAGGCGTTGGACACCATCGGCAACAACATTTCCAACTCCAATACCGTCGGCTACAAGTCGGGCGCGATCGAATTCGCCGACGTCTTCGCCGCCTCGCTGAGCGGCGCCGGAACGGCGCCGGTCGGTCTGGGAGCGCGGGTAGCCGCGGTCGCACAGCAATTCACCCAGGGCAACATCACGGTCACCAACAATCCGCTGGACGTCGCCATCAATGGCGGCGGCTTCTTCCAGGTGGACGACGGTTCGGGCGGTACCAACTACACCCGCAGCGGCAAGTTCAACCTGGACAAGGACGGCTACATCGTCAATGCCCAGGGCTTGCAGCTCAAGGGCATCATGGCGGTCAATGGCAATGTCTCGTCCGGCGGCTCGCTCGTGCCGCTGCGCCTGTTCGACCCGAGTCAAAGCCTGTCGGGGGCGCCCCAGCGCACCGGAGGCAGCGTCGGCGCGAGCGGCGTGCAGGCCAACGTCAACCTCGACTCACGCGTCGCGGTGCCGGTCACGGCAACCTTCAATTACGCCGTTCCGACGTCCTACAATCAATCGACGGCGGTCACCATCTACGACAGCATCGGCAATCCGCACACCTACTCGACGTATTTCGTCAAGACGGCGGCGAACACCTGGGACGTCTATGCCACGGTAACCAATCCGGCCGGGGCGACGCCGGCTTTCAGTACCTCGGCAGCGGCAGCGACGGC